>JANQPS010000305.1 GCA_028285365.1 Thermoanaerobaculia bacterium
ACCCACGCCAGAACGAGGACCAGGGCCGTGAACGCGGTTCGCCGAGCGCGGGTCACGACGGTTCTCCGGTGGCCGAGAGAGCCGGACTGCTGGCTGTCGCGCTCACGAGTCCTCGGAAGTCTCCAGGTCGGAGACGACCTCGTAGCGACTGCGAAGCTCGCGGTAGGCGTCGTCGTTGGCGCTGCTTCGGCGCTGGGCCCTGATGTCGTCGATCAGCCTGGTGCGAACGAGGTCCAGACTCGGCAGTGTGGAGTCACGCCGGGCTACGACTTGCGCGAGATGGTAGCCGTAGACCGATTCGATCGGGCCGTGCCAGCCGCCGACGTCCAGCTTGGTGAGGTCCTCGGCGAAGCCGGCGCCAAACAGCTCCGCGATCTCCTGCTGGCTCCTCTCGGCGTACTCGCGACGCAGCATGAACGGGTCGCCGAGTCTTCGCCACCGGTCGTCCGTGGTGTCGTCGCCGCCGGCCTGACTCTGGCTGGAGGTCAACTCGGCGAGGAGCTCGACAGCGTCGTTGCGAGCACTCTCCCCTCGTTGATCGCGGCTCAGGTAGACGTGCATGAACGTGAGCTTGAGTGGCTCTCGGTAGCGATCGCGGTTGTCCTCGAAGTACCTCCCCAGCTCCTCCGGTGTCGGAGTGTCGATGGCGACGTTGTCTTCCAGGAGAAACCCCATCTTCTGAGCGAGCCGCCGGCGGATGATCGTGTCCCCCCGGTCGAGGCCCAGACGGAGGGCTTCGCGGAAGAGGATCTCTTCGCGCACATAGTCCTCGACGAGAGCGCGAAGCTCGTCCTCAGTCGGAGGTCGGCGGGTCTGTGCCTCCCAAAGGCCGCTCAGCCAGCGGAGCTCCGTCTCTCCGATCGTAATCCGGTACGACTCCGGATCGTCACCACCGCGCATCATCCTCTCGGCCGCGAACAGCGCGAGTCCGATGGCGAGGAACAGGAAGAGTGGCTCCCTTTGTAGGAAGCCGAGGAGTCCTCGCGGCGGTTCGTGAGTCCCCTTTGGAGGGGTGTTCGTGGGATGTGGGGTCGTCATGCCGAGAGCACGAGTGCAGCGTCGTCAGTGGCGAATAGCAGCGAGTAACGAGACCTAGAGGTTAGCGCTCCCCTCAGGCAGTAACGAACCCGGAGCGTGATCCGGCGGAAGGATGCTCTCCGGGGAGGCTCTTTTCCCGACCGAGCTCGACAGAACGCAGCGTGTCCTGGAAGCCGAGACTCAGCCGGACGATGAGGGCGATCTAGGGATAGTAGCCGCGGATTGTGCGGGCCTCGGCGTCTTTTTGCGACAGCTCGACTTCGATCTCGCGGTATTGCCCGTCACTCGACGTGTTCGACGACTGATACGCGATCAGGTACTTGGTCCGCAGCTCCCTGGCAATCTGTTCGTAGATGGCCTGGAGTCCGCTGACGTCCTCGACAAAGAAGCTCTGGCCGCCAGTCTGTTCGGCGATGGTTCGCAGGACCTTCCTGGGGTTTTCTGGTCGCTTGCCACCACGTCGCTTGCTCTTGACCTTGGTCGGCAGTGCCAGTCCGATCGTGTAGATCGTGGCCTGGGAGCGCTGGGCGTACTCGAGTGCGTCGTCGTAGGTGAATCGACTGTGCTCATCCTGACCGTCGGAGAGCAGGACGAGCACTCGCTGCCCCGGGAGTCCGTTGAGCTGATAGAGCGTGAAGATCAAGCTGTCGTAGAGCGCAGTGCCGCGCTCCGCTCGCAGGCCCAGCAGGCCTTGAGCGAACTCTTCCGTCTCGTTGGTGAACGTGGCAGCCATGAGCGGGCGATCGTTGAAGGTGACGACAGCCAGCTCGTCGCGCTCGGTGACCACCTGCTTGAAGAAGTCCGCAGCTGCTTGCACGCTCTTGTCCAGCCGCTCCTCCATCGACGCGGAGATGTCGAGCAGGGTCACGCCACGGATCGGCGTGTCGTCGACTTTCTCGAATCGGACGATCTCCTGCGCTACACCGTCCTCGAGGATGCGAAAGTCCGACGCTTGGAGGTCGAGCAACGGTCGCCTCTCGGCGTCGGTCACCGAGGTGTAGAGCTCGACGAAATCGACACTGACCTCTTCGAGTGTCGCGGGTCCGTTGATGATCACCGTGTCTTCGTTGTACGTGCCATCAGCCTTGTAGGCCACCGCTCTGACGACCGTCAGGGCCGGGCCAGCCGGCAAGTCCATGACGTGGACGATTGGCGGTTGGAACAACGTCGCGACGAGATCGTCGTTGCGGTAGATCTCCACACGCTCGAGACGATCGTTCTCGGGAACCGTGACGTCGGCCTGGACCCGCACACTCTGCTGGTAGCTAGCGCCAGGTATGGGGTCGAGCAGCTCGACCCTGAAGCGATGCGGGCTGCCGTTGATGAGAAACGCGTCAGAGGCGATGCGCTCGTCATCGGCGTCATACGCCGTTGCGCGCAGCAGCTGACTCTTGGGGAGGTGGCCGAGATCGAGGTCGACGCTGAACGGTGGTCGGCGCTTGGTCAGGATCGGGCGGTCGTCGAGTGAGAAGACGACATGATCGATGTCACCTGTGATCGCGGTGTCGAACCTCAGATAGCCGCTCTTGAGATCGTCGTCCGGAATCACGAGCTTGATCGACGGTTCTCCGGTCGACAGTCGACGGTTGGCTTCGGCGTAGATCTCCGCGAGCTCACCTTCGGCACGAGGCGGCAGATGGTCGACCGCCGGAACGTCGAGAGCGATCTCCTCACGCAAGCCTCCGTTGCCGTGAAGGTCGTCGATGCGAACGAGCAGTTTGTATGTGCCAGGGCGCAGGTAGCGCTGGATCGCGATCGGTATGCCCTGTTCGTCGAGCTCGTCTTCGGGGAGGTCGAAGCGGTAGCGGAACTTCTCGAAGAGCTTGATGGCGCCGTCAGCCTCGTCGGCTCGCAGCACTTCGCCGATCAGCTCGAGAGCGTAGCTCTTCGTACCCAGGACGTCGCCGACGACCGCGTTGGTGACGTCGACGAAGCCAGCGACCTGCATGATCGTTCGCTGCCCCTTGCTGCCGGGATAGCTGGCTTCGAAATTGGCCTCCAGCAGCGGCACGCCTTCGGGAAGATCGGTGGAGTAGGAGTCGAACGTCAGCAGCCACTCGTCGGAGGCGGGCTCTGGTGGCTCGAGCTTCCTGGCGATGAACTGCTCGTAGTAGAAGCCCATGCTGCCGCCCATTCTCTCGATCATCCTGATGATCGCGAGCGCGCTCTGGAAGGCGTCGCGGTCGCAGCCTGCACCGAGCCCGCCGTCCACGCGTGAGATGTCGTCGAGAGCGCTGAAGCGGTCTCCTGGGTACCACATTCGCCAGGGGGCGGCTGCCGTGTGTTGATGAAAGATGACCGCAAACTGACCTCGCCTGATGCGCTTTCGGTAGATCGCCTCGATGACCTCGGACATGCTCCCGAAGCCGTAGAACCACGCTTCCAGGCTGGTGTTGGTCTGAGCCGGACAGATGCGAATCTGCAGCGGCGGTGGACCGTTGATGAGGTAGAACTCGGTGCGGGGATCGTCCATGCCGCCGAACAGCTGCCTCGCCTGGAGAAGTAGCTCCTCCCACTGTTCCTTCAGCTCGTTGCGGGCGGTGTCCGGATACGGGTCTCGAACCTTCCAGAACTCTTCGATGAAGGCGTCGCGCTGATAGTCCTCGTGCAGACACAAGAAGGAGTCACGCTCTTCGGGAGTCAGGAGCAGAGCCTGCTCCTCCAGCCACCGCTGGTAACGCTGGTCGATGTCGGTCGCCGTCGTGCCACAAGACGACTGATCTCGGCGAGCACGTTTGGCGCGCCGCCGCTCTTTGCGAGACTTGGGCTTGTCGTCGCTTGCCTTGGCGCCTTGTGTGGCGGCGGTCGGTGCCAGCCCGGGTCGCGGCGTCGACTCGCGCGCTGGAGCTGGATCCTCTTGAGCGTGGAGCGCTTCTTCGGCTGCAGTGGCACACAGCAGCAGGACCAGAGCACCGGCGAAGGGAAGCGCACGCCTGACGAGGCTGGCTTCGGTTTTCGGGACGTCTCCGTTCGACTGGCGGATCGCGAGCATGCTCGATCGCTCCTCGATGGTTGGCGCTTGACTCGAGAGCTCGTCTGAGAGACGGCTCGTGACGAATTCTCGCTTCAAGAGTGCCTTATGCCAACCAATACGGGTGTCGAGTTGTTCCGGACGTTGACGGGTGACTGGTGTCCGATTGTCGGACCTGACCGTCGGCGTCCGTGAGGATCCGGGCCCAGGTGCCGGTGGTCGGGGCCGGTTGCCAGTGGGCCGCTAGGCGTCGGTCAGGCTGCGTGCTCGTTCGACACTGGACGCGGCACCGTCGAGAGTCAGCAGTCGGAGCGCCGCTTCAGCCTGCCGACGAGCCTCGTCGACCTGACCCTGGCTCGAGAGGGCCTCGGCCACCTGCAACAACGCTTCGCCTCGCAGTCGGGTCTGGGCCCTCGTCGAAGCCCTCGCGAGCAGACGCAGGGCCTTTTGCTCCTGACGAACGGGATCTCCCAGGCGACCGTGCAGCCGGGCCTCGAGGAGATCGAACTGGGGGGCGAGGTCGTCGCTGGTCCTGGTGCGGAGCTCACCGAGACGCTCGAGTGCGAGCGTGTCTCGTCCGATCGACGCCATGGTCTCCAGGTGGGGAGCCCAGTAGCGCGTCTCGTTCGGGTAGAAGCGATGAAGAGCCGAGAAGGTGTCCGCCGCGTCTTCAGGTTCGTTGGCGAGCACTGCCGCGATTCCTTCGATCTCCAACTGGTCCTGGCGCTCGAGCGTGGAGAGGTCGCTCTGGGCCAGTTCGATCAGGGCTTCGGCGCGCGCCGGCTCGTCGAGCTGCCAGTGGATTCTTGCGGCCCGCGCTGTTCTGGTCGGGTGAGCATCCTCTCGGCTCAGGGCCTCTTCGATGAAGAAGCGTGCGGATTCGAAGTCGAGACGGAGACGGGAGCGCTCGGCGAGATCCTCGAGTTGATTCGCGGCCAGGCCGACGGGCCGAGGCGCAAGTCCGACCACGTTTCGAAGCTCGATGACCGCGCGCTCGACAGTCTCCGTGAGTTGGTCTTCACTGCTGAGGTAGCTCAGCTCGATGGGCTCGGCGTCGTCGTAGAGAACCAGCTCCACGAGGACCCGATTGGCGGCAGCTTCGCGTCTGAACCAGCCGACCAGCAAGAGATCGGCGCCGACGCTGCGGCGTAGCTGGCCGATCTCGGCTGTTTCGAGGTCACGAGAGCGTGTGGCGCTCACCTGCTCGACTTCTACCGACCCTGACGCGGAAGACTCCGGAGAGCCTCGGTCGCCGATCAGACTCGCGGCGAGCTCCGAGGCGCTGAGAGACGATTCGCTGACCGTCAGCTCGTCGGTACCCCGGAGGAGGGATGCAATGGATGTGGTGATCGTCGAGGAGATCCACGGCGCCGGCTCGTCGGACCGGTCCTCCAGCGGGAGCAGGGTCAGTCGCGGCTGGTGCAGGCGCTCGGAGAGCACCTCGGCGTAGGTCGTCGGTCGCTGGACCGTGAGGTTGAGGCCGGTCATGGCGAGATTGACGAGTAGCAGAGCGAGGAGGAGCGCGGCCGCGGCGCCGATCAAGAAGGTGCGTGACGGGACCTGGCTGATCGGCTTGCTGGCGGGAGCCGGTGGCGACGAGACGAGGCCCTCGACCAGGTCGTCGAGGCTGGCGAAGCGGTTCTCGGGCTCGACTTCCAGACACCGCAGGATCGACTGCTCCCAGTTGGCGGGCAGAGAGTTCATGTGCTCTTTCGGCGACTGGGGTGCCTGGGAGAGCCGCTTGATCGCGGTCGAGATCTCGTTGCTGCCGGTGAAAGGTCGTCTGCCGGTCACCATCTCGTAGATGACGACTCCCAGTGCGTACTGATCGGTAGCGGGCGTGATCTCCTGGCCGGTCAGCTGCTCTGGCGCCATGTAGAACGGAGTTCCTACGACCGTGCCAGTGTGGGTGAGGTCTTCGGTCTGGAAGTGCTCGTTGTCGACTGCCAGGCCGAAGTCCGTGATCACGGGCCTGTGCTCGTCGCCTGAACGACTGAGCATGATGTTCGCGCTCTTGAAGTCGCGGTGGATGACGCCGGCTCGATGCGCGGCCTTGAGGCCTTCGACGAGGTCGACGATGATCGGGAGCGCTACTTCAGGGCTCATTGGGCCTTCGGTTCGCAGGCGACTGGCAAGAGTCTCGCCCGACAAGAGCTCCATGGTCAGGAACAGGGTCGGAACCTCGTTGCCCTCGTCGTCGAGGAGCTCGTGCCGGAAGACGTCGAAGATGCGGCTGACGTTGGGGTGTGTGACCTGCCGGGCCAGGGCGATCTCACGACGAAACCTCTCGATCGCCGACTCCTGGTCGGAGAGCTTGGGTTTGATGACCTTCAGCGCGACCGGGCAGCGCAGCTCCGTGTCAAGGGCCTCGTAGACCTCACCCGAGCCGCCGCTGGCCAAGAATCTGAGAATTCGAAACCGGCCCTGCACGACGTCGCCCGACGAGAAGACGGTGCGCTCGCGGTACGGCAGGCCGACGAGGCGTGCTCTGCGGCTCTCCGTGCCGGAGAGAAGGGCAGTGGAATCAGCAGGAGAATCGGGTTTTTGGGACACACCTTCCCCATGCGCGTGCGGAAACGGCAGGATCTGCGACGGCGCACGGGAGTGTTTGGCGGACAAGGTGCTGGATCGCTCCGGTCGGGGATTGGCGGTAAAAAACGACCTTCCGAACGCACGTTATGCAAGATGCCGGCCGACAGGTGTTCCTGCGGAGCAAGCGATTCTTCCGGCTGGGCACGATGACCCGATCGAGTCAATGATTGCAAGGGATCCGTCAATCTGACGAGGATGGCTGCGGACCATGGATCCAGCCGGTTCTTTCGGCGCTTCGGAACAAAGCTACCCAACAGACTGCCGAACGACGGATGAGAGCGGCGAATCTTTGTCGACCGGACGCCCACCTCGTGGTTTGCCGGCTCCGTCGTTGGTCGAAGTGTTAGAAAGCGGCCTACCCGGAACACGGGTCGGTGGTGCGCTCGGTCTCGAGCAGCGGCCCGGGCCGAACAAAGCACTGCTGGTCGATACGCTTTCGGAGGCGCTCGAGTGGCTGGCCAAGAAGGATCTGCAACCGCTACCCCGGCCGCGTCCGATGTCCTTTCGCGCCCTGCCGCGATGGCTTCGATGGTGGTCACGGGAGTGCTGTTCTCGACAGGCGGCGCTGCGGTCAAGCTCTCCGCTCTTTCGGCGTGGCAGCTGGCGGGTTCACGCTCGCTGGTGGCCGCGGTGGTTCTTGCCCTTCTCGTTCCACAGTCTCGTTCCCGGTGGAGTCGCGGGACGATGGCGGTGGGAGTCGCCTACGCCGCGACCCTCGTGTTGTTCGTTCATGCGAACAAACTGACGACTGCGGCCAACACGATTTTTCTGCAGGCGACCGCTCCTTTCTGGGTCATCGTCGCGAGCCCCTTGGTGCTCCGCGAACGCGCGCTGCGTCGTGACGTCGGCCTCGCAGTGGCCATGGCCGCCGCGATGCTGGTCATTTTGTCGAGTGCGGCCGGGTCGCAAACAACGGCGCCCGCTCCTGGTCTGGGAAACGTTTTGGCGCTCCTCTCGGGGCTCTCCTACGCACTCGTGATCCTGGGACTTCGGTGGCTGTCGCTCGAGGCGGGTTCCGATGAGCACGAAGGGCTGAGGGCGGTCGTCTGCGGCAATGTCCTGGCAGCGATCGGGTGCGCCCCCGGGCTCTGGAGTCAGGGAGGGCCGGGGGTCTTCTGGAATGCGGTCGTAGAGCACCCTTGGGAGCTGGCCGTGGTTGGCTATCTCGGGGTCTTTCAGATCGGCCTCGCCTACTGGCTCATGGTTCGTGCGGTGCGACGCCTGCGGGCGGTGGAAACGGCCCTCTTGTTGCTGCTGGAGCCGACCCTGAGTCCGTTCTGGGCAGGGTGGCTCGTCGGTGAGCTACCGGCGGTCACGACCTGGGTCGGCGGCGTTCTGGTAGTCGTGGCGACTGCGTGGCACGCAATTCTCGCGGCTGAGCGACCTGGGCGCCTGAAAGACGCCAAGATTCTGCGAGAATAGGAGTTTCTCAGCTCCAGACCAGGGTTGCTGCAGGCAGAGAAGATCCTGCTGGCATCCGACTGTTAATCGAACGCCGAATCCCGTCGTTTTTGGTACAGACGCAGGCCAAAAGCCGGGAGGAGTGAGTGCTAGCCATGACCAAACCTGAGACCTCGAACGCAGATCCGGCGATCGAGGGTCTCTTTCAAGAGCACGGCTCGAGGGTGTTTCGAGCGGCCTACCGGGTGACAGGTAGTGCCTCGGACGCCGAAGACGTCGTGCAGACGGTGTTCCTCCGTCTCCTCAAGCGGCCGGGTGGTGTCGAGCTCGGAGATACGGCGGGTAGCTACCTCCACCGCGCAGCGGTCAACGCGTCTTTGGACCTCTTGAGGGGGCGCAAGCGCTCGCGGGCCGTGCCGCTGGACGATCAGTCGCCCGAGCGGCCGGAACTTCAGGACAGTGGCGACGGACCGGAGGTCCGCGTCGAGAGTCGTGAAGTCAGAAGTCGATTTCGCGAGGCGCTGACTCGTCTGAATCCTCGCGCAGCCGAAGTGTTCGTGCTGCGCTACGTCGAGGGCTACGGCAATACCGAGATCGCCGAAATCCTCGAAACCTCCAGATCTTCCATCGGTGTGACGCTTCATCGTTCCAGGGCTCGTCTCAAGGACGAGCTCGGTGCTCTTCTAGGAGCTGAGTCATGAGCAGACAGGACAATCGCAATTCTTTGCTGGACAACGACACTCTCGAGCGGCTGCTCGACGAGGCGACGACGGCCATTGCCGAAGAAACTCCTGACGAGGCGGCCGAGCGCGAGGCGCTCAACCGCGTTTCGTCCGTCCTGGGTTTCGGGAACGCGACCTCGAGTGCCGACTCCTCTGATGTCGCACTGGGTGAGCTGAACTCGTGTGAGGACTACCAGGCCGCCATGCCGGCGATGCTGGCGGGCACCCTCCCTGAGGCGCGTAGGCTCCTGATCGAAGACCATGCACGGCACTGTGTTCCGTGTCGTCGAGCGCTCATGGCGTTGCGCTCCGGCCAGCCGCTCGGAGT
>JANQPS010000311.1 GCA_028285365.1 Thermoanaerobaculia bacterium
GACCAACGCAAAGCTGGTCGCGGATCACGGAGGCGAAGTCCCTCAGTCGATGAGTGATCTGCTCGAGCTCCCCGGGGTAGCGAGGAAGACGGCCAACGTCGTTCTCGGCACGGCATTCGGTCAGGCGAGCGGGGTGGTCGTCGACACCCACGTCAAGAGACTCTCGTACCGTCTCGGACTGTCGAGTGAGTCCGATCCCATCAAGATCGAGCGCGGCCTCATGTCTGCCCTGCCGCAGGACAAGTGGGTTTTCCTCGGCCACGCGATCATCCTTCACGGACGGCGCGTCTGTCACGCCAAGCGACCCGACTGTGCGAGCTGTGCGCTGGCCGATCTCTGCCCACGCAACGGCCTCATAGAAGACACCGAGTGATCACCGGCAAAAGCCTCCTCGAGGGCCGCTGTATCCTCGTGACCGGTGCCAGCAGCGGTATTGGCCATGCCACCGCGAAGACCGTCGCCGATCACGGGGCGGCGACCATCGTTCACTATCGCAGTCAGCCTCAACCGGCCTTTGATCTCGTAGCAGCCATCCAGGAGTCGGGCGGGCGCGCCGTCGCCATCGGTGCTGATCTCGCCTCGGAGAGCGAGGTCGCCAACCTCTTCAGAGAGATCGATGCTTTTGGCCAGCTCGACGGCCTCGTGGCCAACGCTGGCATCTGGCCAGAAGATCCCGTCGCTCTCGCCGACATGACCCACGAGCAGTGGCGGCGGACCCTGGACGTCAACCTCGACGGCGTCTTCTTCTCTTGCCGTGACTTCCTGAGGCGAGTCCCACCCCGAGGCCCCGCAAGCGCCGTGCTCATCGGTTCGACTGCGGCTCTCTTCGGTGAAGAGGGACACGCGGACTACTCGGCGTCCAAGTCAGCCCTCATTGGTCTCAGCTTGACCCTCAAGAACGAGATCGTCAGGCACAACCCGCTGGGACGAGTCAACCTCGTCCACCCCGGCTGGGTCGAGACGCCGATGGCGGCGGCGGCCCTCGAGCGCAAGGACGTCGTTGCCACGACCACCGCCACCATGGCGTTGCGCAAAGTCGCTAAACCGGATGACGTCGCGCAACTGGTGCTCTTCCTGCTCGCAGACTCCCTCAGCGGCCACCTCACCGGCCTCTCTCTGCCCGTGGCGGGAGGAATGGAGGGGCGACTGCTGCACGATCCCAAGAGTCTCTGACAGCGCAGCGCAGGACTGCTTCGCAACGGAGCGTCGACCCCAGAGGCGTCCGCCTCCTAGGCCGACTCGTCGAGCGGCGGGATCACCCTTCCCGGGTTGAGCAGATTCTTGGGGTCGAGCGCCTGCTTGAGGCTGCGCATGAGCGCAATCTCGTTCGGACCACGGCTCCAGGTCAGGTACGGCTGCTTCTCGAGTCCGACCCCATGCTCGGCCGATACCGAGCCTCCCCGTGACCGCAGGGGGCCATAGACCTCGGCCTCCACCCCACGTCGAGCCTCGATTGAGCCATCTCCCACTCCGACTACGAGATGGAGATTGCCGTCTCCCAGATGTCCGAAGATCACGGCCTCGTACTCTCCGAAGCGACTGCGCAGTCCCTCGTGAACCTCGTCGACATAAGACTGCATCAGCGGGATCGACAGGCTGACGTCGAACGTGCAGATCGGCCCGAGACGGGCGAGTTGCTCGATGTCGTCACGCATGTCCCAGATCCGCTGGCGCTCGGCCGGCATCGTGGCGATCACCGAGTCGTAGGCGATCTCCTTCTCGAGGGCGTTCATCATCGTCCTCTGAAAGCGCTCCCGGTCCGAGTCAGGATCGGCACCTTGAGATTCCACGATCACGTAGTACGGCTGACCATACTCGAGAGGTGGTTTGTTTTTGGCTGGCTCGGTGGTCACCAGTTGGTAGAAGTCCTCCCACAGCACCTCGAACGCCGTCAGCGAGTCCACCAGCTCGTCTCTCACGAGGTTCAAGAGATCTTGCAGCGCCCCGAAGGTCGAAACGGACACGAGTGCGGTGTCGACGCTGCGAGGTTTCGAGTGCAGCTGCAAGACGACCCGGGTGACGATTCCCAGAGTCCCTTCGGATCCGATGAAGAGATGCT
>JANQPS010000324.1 GCA_028285365.1 Thermoanaerobaculia bacterium
GTCCACGAGATCGTCGCCGTAGCTCGAGAACGCGCTGATGCCGTCGCTAGGAGTCGTCGAGCCGACGCCGGTCACGTGGCCAAAAGCCGCGGGGTACGCCTCGCGCTCGTCGCCACGGTTGCCAACCGCAGCGATCATGACGACTCCGCGATCATGGGCATAGTCGATGGCGTCTTCCAGTTCCGGGGACTCGAGCTCGATGCTGAAGCTCAGGTTGATCACGTCGACGCCCTCGTCGGCGGCAAAGCGAATGGCGTCAATGATGTCGATGAGACGTCCCCGCCCGCTGCCGTCGAAAGCGCGCAGCGGCATGATCTGCGCTGCCGGCGCCATGAGACGAATGATCCCAGCCACCATGGTGCCGTGCCCAAAGGCGGGAGGCAGCGTGGTTCCAGGAGGAACGAGGTCGGTAATCGACTGTTCTACCAGAGCTGTGATCGACTGCTCGAGCACGAGCGGGCTGGCGTTGCCCTCGACGAGCGCAGTAATCGATTGCTCGACCAAAGCGGTGATCGACTGCTCAACCGTTACGGCGTCTTCCCCCAGGGCCTCCCACTCAGAGCCGTCACCCGCGCTGTCCAGCAGGAAGTCGTAACCCTCGACCAAGGAGCCCTCCAAAAGGGGATGCCTCGGGTCGACCCCGGTATCGATAACGGCTACGAGAATCTCACCACAGAGCCACGACGCCTCGTGCACGAACCCCAAGCCGATGATCTCTGCGGCGCTCTGCTCGGTCCAGCCCGCCCAAGGGGTCTCCGACGGACCGTCGAGAACGCACTCCTCGTCAGTGAGCCCGGTCGTCAGGAGATCGGGTCTCAGGTCGAGCGGATCGGAGCCCAGGTTGACCTCAGCCTCGTACTCCGAGATCGATGCGACAAACGCGGTCTCCGCGTTGAGTACTCGGGCATCCGACTGAAGTGTTGCGAGCAGCTGAGCACCCGTCTGACTGGCGCTGCCGACGTCAGCGATACGAAGGCCCCCTTCGCGTACGACTTCGTCCAGCTCGAGCTCGTAGTCGTCGATGACGGCCTGGAGATCGGCGTTCGCAGCGCGAAACACCACTCGCTCGCTGGCCATCGACGGCGCTAGAGGCAACAGCAGCACAGACAGGACCCACAGGGCAGCCAGGCCTCTGGACCGCTTCGTCACCGCCCCGATCGTCGGAGGGTGCAGGAATCGACTGGTCGTCATCTCGGGCTCCCGCCAACTCGAGAGGGTTTTCTTGTGGTGCGATCCATAGCCGGTCAATCCAACCTGTGACAAAGCAGCCCACCATCGTCCAGCTTCAGCCAGACGATCGTCACCTCGCCCGCCGGCACCGGCAGGTAGAGCTCACCAAACTCGCCCGACGTACCGTGATCGGTCTCGACATCGTCGACGGTGGCCCAGACCTCGACACCGGCCAACGGGCTCGCATCGTCTTCGCTGCCGGCCAAGATCTCGCCAACCACGACAGCCCGACTCGAGTCCGCGCTCCTGTCAACGCGCAGCTCGACGATGATGGGACCGTGAGGTTCACACACGGCCTCGAGCAGAATCTCGCTGCTGCTTGCCTGAGCCAAGTGGTCGCTGCCGGTGCGGCTTCCAGCCGGCTTGACAGGACTCAAACCGTCGAGGACGGGTCGCAGTAGCTGCACCTGCAGTCTCTCTTCGGCGGCAACGTGACGTCGCTGACTCCCCAGAGCGCGAGCGATGGCTACGTACGACTCCGGAGGAGCTTCTTCTGCCAAAGCGGAGCGCACGAGGTCGAATCCTCGGCTCGCAGCCCGAAGCTGCTCGTTCGTTTCGAGCAGCTCCCCCAACTGCGAGTCCGATTCATTCGCGGCCAGTCCACGTAGCGAATCCACCAGCAGCGCGAGATCGCTCTCTTTCATCATCTTTGTCCTTTGTCTCGAGCTTCACGGTGCTCGAGGTGATCACGAACGGCCGAAACACATGGGGCGCAACGCCCTTACCACCCTAGGGTGCAGACACACGCAGGGTGATAGGACTTTTTCACCTTCTCCGAGAATCCACCACCGGCGTCAGCCGTGGCGAAACCCCGATCAGGCCACAGGCGTCACGTCCTCCAACGCGCCAACGAGAGCAAAAGGCGCCCAGTGATAGGGGCTCGGCCAGACCTCTCGAAGCTCCCTCGAAGCCTTCGCCAGCGCTTCTGCAGGACTCAGCTCGTCGAAGAGATGTCCGTAGAACGAGCTCATGAACTGAGCGGTGCTCTCGTCGTCGACGGGCCACAGGCTCACCAATACCGATCGCGCGCCCGCCGCCAGAAAGCCTCTGGAGAATCCGATCAGCTCGTCCGCACCCGAAACCAGTCCGACCCCCGATTCACAGCTGCTGAGAGTGACCAGCTCCGCCTGAAGGCGCAGCTGGTACACGTCGGCCAGACTCAGGCGCGAGTCTGAGAGCTGAAGGAACGAGAACATCGGACTGTCGCGCCTGAAGGTTCCGTGCGCAGCCACATGGAGATAGCGATACTCCGGCGCCTTCGCGAGGAAGGCGCTGCTGGTCGCTGAGGCGCCAAGGAGGACATCGGCCGAGCTGTGAGCGTCCCGTAACGTCGACACTTCGGATTCGATGTGCATGGCGCGCTCATCGGGCGCACCGACGACCAGGAAACCACTGGTCTCGCACGGTCGCGCTCGAGAGCACAGCCAGAGGCTCGTCGCGCTCGGCGAGTAGCTGATCAAGTGACTGTCGCCCCAGGGCGCGTCGGCTCCGAGAGCGTGAAACGGCACGCTGTGGAGCGTGCCATGAGGAACGACGACCAACCTGCGCTCTCGTATCGAGCTCTCGAGCGGTAACACGAGCGTCTCGTAGAGCCGTTCGAGGTAGCTAGCCACGGCCCGGTCGGCGAGGCGTCGACGGCGCTCGCTGTCGCCTCGGTGGGCCCGCGCCTGCTTGGCGAGCTCGTAGTGAAGGAGACGATGAAGCTTCTGCAGCTCAGCCACGTCGCCCAGGCGCCTGGCGGTGGCCTCATCGGCATGGATGGTCAGAGCGTAGACATGGCCACGAGCCACGAAGAACTCCACGACCTGGCTGCCTCGCGGCAGATCGGCGCGTAAGCGATCGAGTTCGACGGTGCCAAGGTCGGAGCGACCGTCGAACCGTCTCACGAGGCGAACGCTCTCCAGCAGATTCCGTTCACTCCCCCGGATCCGCGCCGCAAGCTGTCCATCGGGCGGTTCAAAAGCACCACCCGCGTTGAGTCGGTCGAGCTCGCGATAGCACCACGCGAGCTCGTCACGCGTCCGTTTCAAGCGGTCGAGAACCGTCGGGTCGGCCGCCGACTCTTGACTCTCGGTCGTGAGCAACAGCGCGGTCAGACTCCGTGACTTCGCACGCTCGGCGGCGGTGAAGATCTTGTCGGTCGACCATCCAGCTGCGACTCCGCGCGCCACCAGTGCTTCCGCGATCTCGCTCTGAGCATCCAGAAAGGCGATCGCCAGATCTTCCCGGCCCAACAGCAAACACAACCGGTCGACCTCACCCGCAGCCTTCTCGAACGCCTCCAGAGCGTCTTCGTCCAGCCCGCACATCTCAGCAAGTAGACCTTCGAGATAGGAGACTTCGCTGACCAGAATGGGACGATCGGTGCGACTGAGAAAACCGCGTGCATGCTCGAGTCGGAGTCGCGCCCCCTCCTCGTCGCCGGTCTGCAGACAGCAACGGCACAAGAGCAGACTCGCCGCAGCGCTCAGACCCGCTCGTGAGGCTGTCTCGAAGCAGTCGAGCGCACGCGCGCCCAAATCGCGCGCCCGGTCCAGGTCACCGTCGACCATGAAGCACGACGCCATCGCAAGATCGACCCGGCCGACCCCGACCTCGCTGCGCGCACTCTCGTATCCAGCTCGAGCTTTCGCAAGAGAGACGAGCGACTCCTTGATCTGACCTCTCCTCGCCTGGGCCGCGCCCAGGAGGCTGAGCGCCCGAGCCGACTCGTAGCCCACGCCGCTTTCCTCGAAGCGCCGATGCGCGAGCTCAGCGGCCTGAATCGCCTCCCCCAGGCGATTCAGTTCCAGCTCGATCTCCGCTCGATCGAGATCACACAGAGCCAGGTGATAGCGATCGCCGGCTCGCTGAGCGCGTCGAGCGGCCTCGCTCAGTCGCTCGAGCGCGCCGTGATAGTCACCGCGCAGGTAGAAGAGAAAGGCGTGGTTGTAGTCGAGCTCGGCCTGGAGTTGCCGAAGGTCGGCTTGTCGACACAGCTCCCCCGCGGCTTCGTAGCAACGCGAAGCCTCGTCGAACTCGAGGAGTCCCGTCCAACACACTGCGAGGTTGCGCAGCAGCGCCGCCCGAGACTCCAGGTCGCCCAGTCCTTCGAAGACGCTCAGAGCGCGCTCATACAAACGCGCCGCGCTGGAGAGGTCGTCCCGACGAAACTCGATCCCAGCGAGGTTGGCCATGAGCCGACCGAGACGAGGGGTGTCGGCGGCCTCTCGAAACACTCTCTCCGCCTGTCGCGCCCAGCGCTCCAACAGCTCGTACTCGTCGAGATACGCCAGCGCTACCAGAGCGCTCGATCTGGTGACTGCCGCCTCGACGGACTCGTCCAGCTCGTCCAGCTGTTCTACGGCTCGGCGGTAGAGCTCCGCGGCCTCCTTCTGTTCTCCCTTGAAGTGGTGCAGGTTGGCGCGAGCTCGCCACGCACGGGCGACGAGCGCCTGGTCGTCGGCGATCGCGCACGCATGATCGGCGAGGTCTACGACTTGTGACGCGCGCGCCAGATCGACCCGAAGGAGCCGCGCCACCTCGGTGATCAGTCGCCCGGCCATTTCGGCCGCCGCTCCGGAGTCGTCGGCCGAGAGCTCCGAGATTGCGCGTTCGACGTCTGCCGTCGAGCGCAGTGAGTCGAGATCGAGCTGCGTAGTCGGTCCACTGGCGGCCTGAGCTGAGCCACTACGATGGCCTGGCACGTCGGCAGTCATCAGGACACCGTAGCAGTCCTCGCGCGTGTCGCCGGCAGGAGCCTCCTACGCTCCGAGCACCCCGCGACTCGCCAGTCGACGTCGCAGCTTCTCGAGACAGCGTCCGCGGGTGAACCCGATGGATCCGACCGCCATTCCCAGTTCCTCCGCAACCTCCTTGTAAGGCCGAGGAGGGTCTTCGAGAAACAGCAGCTCGATGAGTCGTCGGCACTGCTCGGTGAGCTCGGTCAATGCCTCGCGCGCCATCTGCTGCTGCTCGAGCTCGGCTAGCTGCTCAGAGGTCGAAGAGACCGCGGCCTCGACCCCGTCCGCGGCCTCCTCGGGAGCTCGTCGAGTCTCGTCTCGGCGGCCCCTGGTGCGCAGATGGTACGAGCGATGATGGGCGATCGAGCCGATCCAGGATCGCAGGGCCGACGGTTTTTCGAGCTTCTCCAGGTCGTTGTAGACGTCGACCCACACCAACTGAAACGCATCACCCTGGTCCGTTTCGGACACGTCACCTCGTCGCACGATCGCCCACACGAACCGACTGTAGCGGTCGACCAGGGCCCGCCACGCTGCCTCGTCACCGCGCAGGCAGCCACGCACCAGACGCTCGTCACTCCAGGTCTCGCGTGCATCGGCGCTCAATCACGCTCCTCCCTCAGGTAGACCTCCTCGACGTTCCAGAGGAGCGGGTGGCCAAGCAGACCCGCGTCGACCCCACCGAGGCGATCGGAATAGGCCACCAGGCTGTGACGCGCCGTCAGGGGGACGACGGGTACGTGTTCCTGAAGGAGGGCGAGGAACTGCCGATACATCTCGATCCGACGATCCTGATCAGGCTCGAACATCTGTTCCGCCAGAAGACGATCGATGTCTTGCTGCCAAGCAGGCAGAGGATCCCTGGGACCCCGGTCCCAAACGTGGTTGGCACCCGTCGAGGAGAACACACTGACGTCCGGATTCGGGTCGAAGTCCCCACGAGCCAGGGTCAACAGAGCCAGCTCGTAGTCCCGCTTCTCGAATAGGCGCTCTACCAGACTCGCAAACTCGAGGGGTACCACGACCAGTTCGACCCCCAACTTGCGCAGGTCCTCCTGGAGGATCGCGGCGATGCGGCCTCGGTTCGCGTTCCCGGCGCTGTGTATCAGGCTCAGACGAACTCGTCTGCCACTGTCATCGACGAGTTGGTCATCACGCCATCCGAAGCCCGCGTCGGCAAGGACCTGTCGAGCCGCAGCCACGTCGACTGAGATCGGAGCGGCCTCGACCCCCCAGATCGGATCGGTGCTCGCAATGTGCACGCGAAGCGCTTCTGCACGTCCGCGATACACCAGCCGTGCAATCGCCTGGCGATCGACTGCCATCGACACCGCACGTCTGAAGGCCACCTCATCCAGCCATTCTCGTGCCGGAAGCGGACCAGGTGTGTTGCTGTTGAAGACGATCAGGTCGTAGGTGAGGCCCGGTCCCAGATCAAGAGCCGAAGCTTCTAGTCCGTCCGACCGGCTGCGCTGCAGCAGCTCGAAACGCTCCGCACTCAGCCCCGAGAGGAAGTCGGTCTCACCAGCTCCAAGACGCGCCACGGCACGATCCGGGTTGGACTCGAATCTCAGCGTCAGACGATCGAGGCACGGCAGTCTCGCGTCACCGTCACTATCACCGTCACCGTCGCTCCGCCAGTAGTGCGGGTTGCGCTCCAGGACGAGCTCGACACCGGGCTCGTAGCTCTGGACCTGAAACGGCCCTGCACCAACCACCTCTGTCGCTGCGTCGAGCGCCCAGGCATCGCCGAGCGTGCCTGATCTATAGGCCTCGAGGAGGCGATGTCGCGGCAGGATGAACAGACTGTCGAGCATGCGAACCCCAACCGCGTGCGGCTTCTCCATCTCGAGTCGGATCGAGCGCTCATCGACCTTGACGACCCCGACGTGCTGCCCACCCTGAAGTAGGAGGTCTCGCTGCGGAGCGCCCACGTTCTCGTCGAGGAGAGCCGTGAACGTGAACAGGACGTCGTCGACGGTCACCGGCTGACCGTCAGAGAAGCGCGCGCCCTCTCGAAGCTTGAAGTGCAGCTGCTTGCGATCCTCGCTCAGGGTCCACTCCTCAGCGAGCAGCGGACGCGGCTCGCTGGTCCGCGAGTGCACACCGACCGCCTCCTCCATCAGGACTCCCAGAACCGAGAGTGACGCAGCGTCCCTGGCGACCATCGGGTTGAAGGTCCGGGGCTCCGAGGGCAGGGACACGACCGCTGCGCCGCCACGGGCGTCTCCGCAAACGGTCTCGGCAACCGCCTGGCAGGGAAGCGCGACGAGAATCAGCAGACCGAGCCAGCACCGGCTCCGCGAGATCAAACGACTCTCCCCCGGACCATGCGCCGAGCAAGCAGATGGCAGAGCCACGCGACTCCTGCGAGGGCGGCGGCCGGCGACAGCAACCACCAATGCCGCAGAAGCGAGTCCACACTGATGTCGGCCAACATCTGCCCCCAGCTCGGCATCGGATCCAGGATGCCGAGCCCGAGAAAACTGAGGGTCACCTCGGCGGCTATGAATGAAGGCAGGAGAAGCAAGGCCTGTCCGCGCAGGACGTGCGTCGTGGGCGCCACGAGATGCTGGCGCACGATATGCGGGAGCGAGGCACCGAGCGATCGCGCTGCGTCCACGTACGGCCTGCGAAGCGTCTCGATCACCACGTTGCGCACCAACTGTGCAGTCCTCATCCAGCCCATCAACCCCAACAAGACGATCAGCGCCACCAGCATGACCTCAGGCCGCAGGTCGAGCGGCAGGGCTGCGCGCAGTGCCACCACGACCAGCAGCCATGGAATCGACAACAGCAGGTCGACGCAGCGCATCAGGACGGCATCCACCCGATCTCCGGCGACCGCCGAAGTGGTGCCGACCAACAGGCCCAATCCTAGCGCCAACAGAGTGGCCCCCGCGCCGACTGCCAGCGAGACGCGACCACCGAGAACCAGACGCGACCAAACGTCACGGCCCAAGCTGTCCGTACCCAGCACGAATCCTGGAGACGAAACCGTCTGACCAGGATCGCTCCCGACGAGGTGCAGGCTCGAGCCCCACCTCCCCAACACCGAGACGACTTCTCCTTCGACCAGGAGCGACCAGGTTGCGCAGGTACCTTGCTGCGGCCCGGATTCGGCCGAGTTTCGCGGCTGGCACAGGGCAAAACCCTCCTCTGGCAGCCAGCGCCAGGTCGATGGTCCCTCGAGTGGGTGCTCGCGATGCTGCGTGCGGGCCGAGTAAGGCACGAGGAGATCGGCCAACCCAAGGATCGTCAACAGGGCGACGAACGCAGCCACCGACATCGTGCGTCGGCTGATGCGGATACGGCTTCGAGACTCAGCTGACACGAGCACTCTCTCCTACGCGGGGCTCTACCCCTGGCCGCGCCAGCAACTGACGCCGCGCCGTCCTCGAGCCGTCGGGCCTCGGTCGCGGATCGCAAAGCGACGCAACCAGATCGGCGCCAAGCGTCGCCAAGACTCCCATCGCGACATGCACGAAGACGATGCCGGCCAAGAGCTGCGAGTCCCGAGCTCGAACGGCGTCGACCGCCAGTGGCCCCAAGCCCGGCCACCCGAGGACCGACTCCACGATCAGACTGGCGCTCAGCAGGAGGGTGACGAGCGACGCCACGACGGCCGCGAGACGCCCGGCGACGAGCGGTAGGACGTGTCGCGTGAGGAGAGACACTTCCG
>JANQPS010000333.1 GCA_028285365.1 Thermoanaerobaculia bacterium
GATCGTCTGCGCGACGAAGTTCTGGATCGAGCTACCGCCATCACAACAGTCTACGAACCCAAGAGCGGCTTGCGCCCATTCCAGGTGCGGCGAAGCCGGAAGAAAATGTGGACTGTTGGGCCCCACCCCTCCTAGTTGACCCCTCCTAGCTGGCCACGGAGCTCCGTCCTCGCCGCTCCCAATAGCCGGCGAGTTCACGCTTGACGACGGGCGCCAACACCACCAACCCGATGAGGTTGGCCAGAGCCATGGCAAACACCATCGCATCTGAGAAGTCGATCACCGCATCGAGCTGCGTCGCGCAACCCAGCACGACGAATAGGCAGAAGACTCCGTTGAAGATCAGCGCAGCCGTCCGTGAGCGACCGACGATGTACAGGAACCCCGCGAGCCCGTAATACGACCACGAGATCATCGTCGAGAACGCAAACAGGATCACGACGACGGCCAGTACGTAGGGGAACCACGGAATGACCTGCTCGAATGCCGAGCTGGTCAGCTCGACACCGGTGAGGCCGTTGGCGCTCACCCCGGAGACTGTGATGACCAGCGCCGTCGTCGAGCAGATGATCACCGTGTCGATGAAAGGCTCCAGCAGCGCGACGAACCCTTCGGTCACCGGCTCTTTGGTCTTGACGGCCGAATGGGCGATGGACGACGAGCCGATGCCAGCCTCGTTCGAGAAGGCGGCTCGCCTGAAGCCGAGCAGCAAGACTCCCAGCATGCCGCCGCTCGCACCCTCGGGACTGAAGGCGCCAGAAACGATCTCCGCCACCGCTCCCGGAAGGCGATCGATCGACGCCACGATCACGATCCAGCCCGTCACGAGATAGAGCAGGGCCATCGCTGGAACGATCTTGGACGTGACCCGCGCGATCCCCTTGATACCGCCGACGATGACGATTGCTACCACCAGCGCCAAGAGCACGCCGAACAGCCATCCTCGGCCGGCGAGCCAGCCGGAGTCACCACCGGTGATTCCCCGAAACTGCACGTAGGCCTGATTCGCCTGGAACATGCATCCGATACCCAGGCAGCCGAGCACGATACACACTGCGTAGTAACCCGCCAGTGCCTTGCCCAGCCGCGGCCAGCCGCGCTCTGCGAACCCTCGCCGCAAGTAGAACATCGGGCCACCCAGGACGTGACCGTCGTCGTCCTCCACCCGATAGAGAACACCGAGCGTGCACTCGACGAACTTCGACGCCATACCGAGAATGCCGGCGACCACCATCCAGAACGCGGCCCCGGCGCCACCGACCGATACCGCGATGGCCACGTGAGCGATGTTGCCGACCCCAACCGTTCCCGAGACTGCGGTCGTCAGCGCGGCGAAGTGTGAGACCTCACCCGAACCCGTCGATACATCCGAGCTGCCCCTGACCAGGCGGAGGGCCTCTGGAAACCCGCGAGCGTTGATGAAACGAAACGAGACCGTGAAGTAGAGCGCGCACGCGACCAGGAGCGCGACGATCAGCTGCAGCTCACTGGAGCCGACCGGCACCGAAACGAAAACCACATCCGCAATGCCCTGGGCAAACGGCCGGAACGCTGCGTCGCTCGCCTCGTCGAGCCCCCGGGAGGCCGCGACACCCTCTGACATGTGAGCCTCCTGACTCGTGTTGGTTGCACCAGTCTCTCCGGCTCCTGCGAGTCCGGGAGCCGAGCCGCGATGATAGCTTCCGCCCTCCCATGACTCTTTCGCTCCTCGTCGTCGATGCGTACCCGGATGAAGACCGCCAACACCTTGCGAAGGCCGGAGCTACTCCTGCCGGCGACCTGTTCAGCGCCCTCCTGACACGCCTGGAGCCGACGGCAGAGGTCGAGGTGATCCGACCCGCCGACGTTACGAGCGCTCTCCCTGATGGGGTCGCTCTCGAGCAGTTCGACGGAGTGTGCTGGAGCGGCTCGACCCTGACCATTCACGACTCCACCGATGATCGAGCACGGCGCCAGGTCGAGTTGGCGCGCAGCGCCTACTCAGCGGGCTGCGCCAGCTTTGGCAGTTGCTGGGGAGCACAGATTGCTGCAGCAGCAGCCGACGGAACCTGCATTGCCAACCCGAAGGGACGCGAGTTCGGAGTGTCTCGCCAAATCCAACTGACGGAGGCTGGCAGGAGTCATCCGCTACTCGAGGGGAAAGCACCGACCTTCATGGCCTACACCAGTCACCTCGACATGATCAGCCGGCTACCGCCGAGGTCCACTCTGTTGGCCAGCAACGACGCCACCGACGTCCAGGCCCTCGAGGTGAAATCGGGAAGAGGCTGGTTCTGGGCCACCCAGTACCACCCTGAGTTCGATGCGCACGAGGTTGCGGTCATCTGTCGGGTCAGGGCCGAGCAGCTCGCCGAAGAAGGCCTCTTTGCGACGGCTGGTGGCGCACACGAGTGGGCAGGGACCATGGAACGCCTCCATGCCGCTCCCGATGACGACCAGCTTTCGGTTGAGCTCGAACTCGACGAGTCGGTCCTCGACTTCGATCAGAGGACCATCGAGGTTCGCAACTGGCTGCAGCGAGTCAAGAGTCTCGCCGACGGCTGAACCGGCTGACCAGGCGCGCGCGTTCAGGCCGTTCGCACGCGAGCGGCACGGGTCTCATCTTGGAGCGCCCGCCTCCGCTCACCCATCTCTCGGAGCTCCTCGAGCTTCTCGGGATCGATCCTCGCAACCGTCTCGCGCCAGTCTTCGTCATCCCAGGCAAACGGCGTCTGGACCGTCGTCTGAGGGAAACGGGCACTTTCCAACACGTCGAGGGTCATCTCGGCAATCTGCCGCTGCATGTCACGATCGTAGGGTTTGCCGCAAGGGTTGCCCAACGGGAAATCGGTAAAGAGAAAACGAGGCACCGCACACTCTTCGACGATGTCTCGCGCCGATCCCACCACGATCGTGGTGATGCCGCTCGCCTCCAGATGACGGGCTACCAGACTCACGGTCTGGTGGCAGACCGGTCACAAGGGAACCAGCACGGCGACGTCGACCTCGTCCTCGCGCATGCCCTCGAGGATTCGCGGTGCGTCGAGCTCGCGGGTGCGCCGCTGCGAGAAATCGGTCGGCACACCCCACGATCGCTGTGCCAGCGAACCGAGGCGCCCTTGCTCGACCAATGACTGGAACTCGCGGGCCGGAAAGAAGCTCGCAGGATCGTCGGTATGAGTCGCCTCTTTGTGCCAGCTGAGATCCTGGGTGAAGAACCACTCAGGCACCGGTCGGGTCGGCATCGAGTAGAGCTCCTTGCGACCCAGCGGAGCGTCTTCGCTGAAGCCTTCGGGAGCGGCCAGCGATGCGGTCGTGACGATGGCGAGTGTCGATTCTCTCAGCGGCTTGACGAGCGGCTGAAACGGCGAGCTCTGATGTCGCGCCCAACGATACGGATGCTCATACCCGAGCGCCTGGTAGTACTCGCGGGTGCGATCGATATAGCTGACCAGTCGTCTGTGGGAAACGCCTGAGGCTGTCGCATCGGCCATCGTTCAAGTATAGGCGAGCGACGAACCCTCGCCAGGGCTGGGTACGAACCACCTTTCGACCGGTCGGCACGGGGGTTCGTCACCATGCGTTTGTGACCGAGTACTGACGCGGGAGACGATCTGTGCCGTCGTTTTGCTACGCGCCGCGTACTTCCAGGCATGATGACGTACCTCTCTGTCTCCTGGACACGTGTGAGCTGCCGCCTCAAGCCGTATCTCGCCGCACGCGAGATGAGCGGCATGAGACGTCGGGCCAGGCGCTCGGGCACGTTCTAGACGAGCTCGCCAAGCGCGACGCGCGCAAGACGGCCGAGGTCGGCGCTCCCTAGAGTTCTGATGCACTGGTCTTGCTCGCGGACCCTTGGCTCGTCCTGCAGCGACCGGCGGACGAGTCAGCGAGTTCGCCAGCTGACATAGGCGAGCACAGCCCAGAACATCGCGAGAATCAGCTGGGTCAGGGCTGCAAACTGCCCGTAGTCCTCCGAGATCAGCAGAATCGTGGAGCTGATCAGGCACACCACCGCCAGAAAGGCGTACGCAAGGGTTCCAAACGTGGCGCGGCGCATGGGACTCGGCCTCGATTCTCCGCTCGAAAGGGGAGCCAGACTCTATCGTCTGTCATCGGCTGCCTCGCCAGCAGCGGCTAGCAGGCGAAAGATGCCGACCGAAAGACTCCGGACGCAGGTACGACTCAGACCGACGTGATCCGGTCGAGGCCACCGAGGTGGCTTCTCAAAGCTTCCGGTACCACGATCGTGCCGTCTTCTTGCTGGTAGTTCTCGAGCACGGCGATGAGGGTGCGTCCGACAGCCAGTCCCGAACCGTTGAGGGTATGCACGAAGCGAGGCTTGGCGCCCTCGCCGGGGCGATAGCGAAGGTTGGCCCGGCGCGCCTGAAAGTCCTCGCAGTTGCTACACGAGGAGATCTCGCGATACGTCCCCTGCCCCGGCAGCCAGACTTCGAGATCGTAGGTCTTGGAGGCGTGAAACCCCATGTCGCCTGTACACAGCGTCACGACCCGATAGGGCAGCTCGAGAAGCTCGAGCACTCGCCGAGCTTGTCCAGTGAGCTCTTCGAGAGCCTCGTAGCTCTGCTCGGGCTCCGTGTACTGCACGAGCTCGACCTTCGAGAACTGGTGCTGCCTGATGAGGCCGCGCACGTCGCGACCGTAGGAACCGGCTTCAGCTCTGAAACACGGCGTCCAGGCCACATAGCGGCGCGGGAGATCGCTCGCCTCGAGCATCTCGTCGCGATGGAGATTCGCCAAAGGAACCTCGGCGGTGGGAATGAGGTAGTAGCCCATCGGGTCGACCTTGAAGAGGTCTTCCTCGAACTTCGGCAGCTGGCCTGAGCCCACCAGGCTCGTTGCCTCGACCAGGTAGGGCGGCAGGACCTCGGTATAACCGTGCTCGGTCGTATGCAGGTCCAACATGAAACCGGCCAACGCCCGCTCGAGACGCGCACCTGCACCCCAGTAGGTGGTGAAGCGCGATCCCGTGATCTTGGCGCCGCGCTCGAAG
>JANQPS010000334.1 GCA_028285365.1 Thermoanaerobaculia bacterium
GTGCAGACCACGTGCACGACGATGCCGAGTTCCGATGAGAGATTCTGCGCGAGCTCGAGACACAGCCTGTCTGATGGGACGTTGGCCGAAAGCGCGAAGCCTTGATGCGGCGTATGGACGCCGCTGATCGCTGCGATGCGGGGCGCTTCCTCGGCACCGGCCAGGTTGGCTACGAGCAACCAGCCGAGTGAACAAAGAACGAGCGAGTCGAAACGAAACATCCGGACCTCCTTTGGCGCTAGTTCTTCCAGAACCGCGGAAGCAAGAGCGCGATCACTGCGAAGAACTCCAGCCGGCCGAGCCACATGAGTAGAATCATCACGAGCTTCTGCCAGCCGGTGAAGAACGCGAAGTTCTCCGTGGGCCCGACCGAGGACAGACCGGGGCCGATGTTCGAGACAGTCGCGAGCGACGCCGTGGCCGCCGTGACGATATCCGTGTCGCCGACGGCGAGCAGCAACGCTCCGCCGCCCCAACCAAGCGCCCAGAGTAGAAGGAGCGCCGTGACCCCTCGAGCCGAGTCTTCTGGCACGACTTGGTCGCCAAGCGTGATGACGACAACCGAGTTGGGACTGAACATCAGTCGAACCTCGCGAAGGGCAACCTTCGCACCGATGAGAAGCCTGATGATCTTTGCGCCACCCGCAGTGGAGCCCGCACATCCACCAACGAACATCAGAGATACGAGCGTTGCGTGGGCAAACCCCGGCCAGTCCGCGAAATCCGCTGTTGCGAATCCAGTCGTCGTGAGGAGAGAAGCGACTTGGAAGGCGGAATCGAAGAGTGCATGCGAGAGCTTGGTGTCCACACCCGCGAGGTAGATGTCTGCCGCCACGACAGAGGCCGAAACGAGGGCGACGAGGAGATAGACACGCAGCTCGACATCTCGAACGATCTCGAATCTACCTTGGCGAAGCAGGGCGTAGTAGAGAGCGAAGTTCACGCCGGCCGCCAACATGAACACGAGAACGATGAACTGGAGCGGAATCGAGAAGTGGGCGATCGAGTCCACGTACGGCGAGAAACCGCCCGTCGAGACGGTCGAGAACATGTGCGTGGTTGCGTCGAAAAGGCTCGCCCCGAAGAGGATCATCAGGAGAAACTGGGTCGCCGAGAGTGTCAGGTAGATTCGAAAGAGCGCGAGTGCCGTCTCTCTGACCCTGGCGTGCAGAATCTCGGCCTTGGGCCCCGGAACTTCGAGCTTGAACAGGAAGCGAGCACCAGGACCCAGCTCGGAGAGAAGCGCGACGAAGAGGACGACGATGCCGATCCCCCCGAGCCACTGCGTCATGCTTCTCCAGACGAGCACTCCCGCCGGAAGCCCTTCGATGTCCAATAGGATGGACGCACCGGTCGTCGTGAAGCCCGAGGCGGACTCGAAGAGCGCATCGACCGGCCCGGCGATCGCGCCGCTCGCCAGATACGGAATGGCCCCGACGACTGAGGCGAGGAGCCAAGAGAACACGACAACGAGCACTCCCTCGCGTCGATAGAGTTCTCCGTCATCGTTGCCGACGAACCGACACGCGCCTCCGAGCAACGCGGCCATGCTCGCACCCGCGAGTAGGCCCACGAATCCGCGGGAGTCGAACGGAGAGACACTCCAGAGAAGTGGGAATGCCTGGGCACCCGCGAGGGCGTAGAGGACTAGACCGAGAATCCGGACGACGCGCCTCAGGTTCATCCGAACGCCTATTCGCTGTCGGGGCCAGGGAACAGCAGTTGAGCCATCCCTAGCTCGCCTTCGCGCAAGAAGAGTATCACCGAGTCACCGGGCTTCAGCTCGTCCTGGCCCGTGGGGATCAGAGCCCTCCCGTCTCGGAGAATCGCTGCGACGATCAATCCTTGGGGAACCTCGATATTCTCGAGTCGCCCGCCTGCTGCGGGACTCTGCTCATACACCTGTCTTTGCACGAACTGCGCGGCTCCGTTCTCGAACGAGACGATGTGCGGTTCGTAGCCGTTGTCGATGTAGCCCCGAATTCGTTCCGCAGCGATCGTCCTCGGAGACACGACATCGACGACGGCAATCCTGCGCCAAAGCGTCGACGCCTCACTCTTCTGGACGAGCGCGGTGAGGTTCCCGACGCCAGCTTCCTGCGCCAGCAGGCAGGCCATGAGATTGGTCTCATCATCCCCAGTCAGCGCGATGAAGGCTTCTGCGCGATGAAGGCCCTCGGATGCGAGCAC
>JANQPS010000335.1 GCA_028285365.1 Thermoanaerobaculia bacterium
CTGCTCGCAGTGCACGTCGAGGGCCCGGCGAAGGCTCTTCCCAGAGGGCTTTCCGAGGTCGACGAGTCGGGGTCGCTCGAAGCCGCGGATCTGGCGTCCGGCTACGAAACGGCGGTTTCTGCAGCACTCGACGATCTGGTTCCTCTGCTCGATGCCATCGACTCACTGGAGGCGAGTGACGACGTCCTGGTGGCGCTGCTGGGGACAAACGGCTACGAGTTGCTCGAGCACGGTGGCCTCGGCTCCGGCTGGACGGTTTTCGAAGAATCTGTCGCCGTGCCGTTGCTGCTGCGCTGGAGAGCGCGCATCGAGCCGGCCTTCCAGTCTGCACCGGTGTCTACGCTCGGTCTCACGGCGATGCTGATCGACCTGTTTTCCGGAACAGCCGATCCGGGCGAGCTCGACGCGCAGTCGATCGTGGCCCTCGAAGGCGCGAGCTACGTCTCCGTGATTCCGGTCGAGCCCCCGATCGCCGAGGTTGCCGTTCGCGAATGGGCGATCAGTCGCGCAGTGATCGGAGAGCGGCACAAGTACATTCACACCACCAAGACCGCCCCGCCTCTGGATCGTGCCGCCCTGGAGCGCGGTATCGAAGAGCTGCAGGCGGCGATGCTCAGCGGCTCCGTCGAAACACCAGAGCTTTTCGGCCGACCGGTAGAGGAGTTTCTGTTCGAGCTCCCGTCGGATCCGGCGGAGCTGAGCTCGGTACTCGATCAGGGGTCGCCTGAGCTCGCGGGGTTGCGGCGTGCTCTGCGCGCCTACCGGGATCTGTGCGAGACCGACGCCTACGCACCGCTCGAGATCACACGACGTCTCGAGATCGACCCGGACCAGGTCCTCGAGCTCGAGTCGTTGGGCTACCTGTAGCGCAGAGAACGAAGGGCCAGGGAGGGAGGAAGTCGTCTCACGGATGCGTTCTTGCGTGGTCCGCAGCGACGTGAGGCGAATCCTGCACAACCAGTAGGGGAGTCAGCGATGGCAATAGGGAAGCAGCGATGGCGATAGGGGAGTTATCGATGGATTTGCGGCAAACGTTTGGCTCAGACCGGCTTCGCCTTCTTGGGGTCGTCTCAGGGCTCTCGCTCGTCTTCGTGCTCGGTGGCTGTGCGGCGCCTCCAGCGGTCAGCAACGTCGTCCTCGAGCCGAGCCCCAACGCCAACGCTCCCATGGCGGCGACCATCACCTTCACGACCGACAAACCGGCGCGAGCGACTCTCGCAATCGATGACGGTGAGGAGGTCACCAGCGTCACACCTTCCGAAGAGCTCGTGACCGAGCACCAGGTGCTGGTGCTGGGTCTCTTGCCGGGTCAGACCCACACGCTCACGGTGACCGTGGCTGACTCCGGTGGTCGCGAGACGGTCCTCGATCCGCTCGAGCTCGAGGCTCCCGAGACTCCAGGCGACCTGCCACCGATCACCGTCCCGGTTCGGCGGCCGCATCTGATGGAGGAGGGGTTCACACTGGCCAATGTGTTCCGCTGGACCGACGAGCCGGGGGAAGAAGACGAGAACTGGGGTGCAATTTACGGCTTCGATACCGAGGGACGCGTGCGCTGGTGGTACACCGCGGACTACGCGATCGGGGAGATGAGGCGCCTGCGCAACGGCAATCTGTTTGCGACCGCCCACGGCTTTGCGGCGCTTCACGAGATCGACATGCTCGGCAACATCGTGGAGGCATGGCACACGCGCCTGGCCAAGGAGGACGACATCGTCGACGGCTCGATCCTGGTGGAGACGGATACTTTCCACCACGACGTCATCGAGCTGCCGAATGGCAACTTCCTGGCGCTTTCGACCGAGGCCCGTTGGTACGAAGACTGGCCGAGCGAGTATCTGCCGGGCACCAAGACAGAGCCCACCCACGTCATCGGCGACGTGCTCGTCGAGTTCACGCGGGCGGGGGAGGTCGTTACCGAGCACAGAGTCCTCGACGTCCTGGATCCCTACCGTCTGGGTTACGGCTCGCTCGGCACAGGCTTTTATGAAGACGACTACGAAGACGTGCTCGAGAAGCCGGGCAAAGACTGGACACATTCGAATGCCGTCTTCTACCTCGAAGACGAGAACGCCGTAGTGGTCTCGAGCAACTATCAGGCTGTCCACTACAAGCTCGACTGGGCGACCGGAGAGCTGCAGTGGCTGCTCGGAGATCCAGCGGGTTGGAAAGAGCCGTGGAGCGAGAAGCTGCTCGAGCCCGAAGGAGAGGTCGTCTGGAGCTATCACCACCATGGCGTGGAGCGAACACCTCAGGGGACGTGGCTGCTCTACGACAACGGTGGCGGGCGCTCGATTCCTCCGAACGACGGCATGCCGATGGAGGATCGCTACTCGCGAGCCGTCGAGTACGCAGTCGATGAGGCTGCCGGTACGGTGAGTCAGGTCTGGGA
>JANQPS010000416.1 GCA_028285365.1 Thermoanaerobaculia bacterium
GAGCATTCGCACTGTTGCGGTCTCGCCGGCTGCTGACGGCGCGGAGCTCTACGTGCTCTCGGACAACGACGGGATCCTGCGATGCTGCACCCTCTGGGCGAGTCGAGATGGTGGTGACACGTGGTCGAGCCGCAACGCCGAGAGTCTGTTCGCGTCGCCGCTTGCCGTTCTGGCCACGCAACTTCCGACGCTCGTGGGCTTCACTGGCGGCGACTTCGTTCGCTCAGTCGATGCGGGAGCGACCTGGACGCGATCGCCGAGCACTCTCGAGGTGTTGTCGGCGCCAATTCAGTTCTACCCGCATCCGACGAGGCCCGATGTCGTCTACGCACGAGCCAACGCAGTCGACCCGGTGCCGTCTCCAACTCTCGTGACTCGCCTGTTCATCAGCGACGACGCCGGTCGCTCGTGGAGCGCTGAAGGTGTCGGGCTGCCCACCAATCACAGCTACAGTCGCGCCTCGTTGGCGATCGAGCCGGGTGGGACGACTCTGCTGTGGTCAGGTCCCTCGAGTACCCTCTACCGCTCCGATGACGGCGGTGCCAGCTTCTCGGAGTACAGCACCGCGCGAGAGCAGCTCGAAGGAGCTCTGACTCCTCGCAGGCTGGCCTTTTCGGTCGATGGAGACCGGCTCTACGGCGCGAGCGTCTCTCACGCCGTGACACCAGTTGCACACACGCCATGGCCGGTCGCTGACTGGTCACTGGTCGACGGCACGTTCCCCGCGAGCTCGGTGGAAGGGCTTACGGTCCACCCGGATCGCGAAGGGAATTGGATCGTGCATCTGTCCGATGGGCGATGGCTCCGCACTCTCGATGCGGGCGAGGAGTGGAGCGAGTCTGCGACGTCGATTCTCGAGGGCCGAAGTATTCTGGCTCTCGGACGAAGCCCAAGCGATCCCGACCGCATCCTGTTGGCCAGCGCGAGTCCGTCCTCGGTTGCCGGTGAGTTCGAGGTGAGGCTCCATCGCAGTCGGGACAGCGGCGCGACGTGGGAGGAAGCCACCACCCTGACGGATGATCTGGCCGGGCTGTTCGTGCGGCAGATCCACTTCGATCCCGTCGACCCTTCGCGTGTGACCCTCCTGGCGTCGGGACGTCTTGCAGTCAGCGAAGACTTCGGATCGACGTGGAGTCTCGCCGGCGAGTCGCCGTGTAACTTCGCACTGGATCTCGCCATTTCGCCTGCCGACCCGCAGCTAGCGATCATCGGCTGCGTGGAGGACTCGGGTCTTCCAGTGTCTCCGCCGATCCATCACTCGGAGATCTGGCACACGGCAGACGGCGGCAACACCTGGAGCATCGCGCAGGAGAAGATCTTGGCTGGGGTGGGTTTTGATGGCTGGGCTTTTGCCTTCGACGAAAAGCAGCCAGACATCGTCTACGCCGGGCTTGCGAGCTTCTCTCTCAACGACGTCGGGCTCGTGCTTCGCAGTGAGGACGCGGGGAGGAGCTGGGAACGTGAGCCGGCGCCTGGAGTTGGCCCGGTTCTCTCGATCGCGGCTCGTGGATCCGACGTCGTTCTGGGCAGCGCGAGTCGCGGAGTCTTTCGTCGGAGCCCGACGGCTGTATGGGAGAACGTCTCGGCTGGGCTCGAGGCACAGGCGGTGAAGGTCGTGGCTTTTGACGGAGGATCGTCCAACCGGTTGCTGGCGGGCACGTTGGGCGGCGGAGTCCAGGTCTCCGAGACCAATCCGAGATGTGTGGATGACGTCGAGTCGGTCTGCCTCCTCGATCGCTTCCGTGTCAGCGCAACCTACGAGACGGTGACCGACCCGGCGCGCTCGGCCACCGCTCGGCCTCTGGCGAACGGCACGGGGTCCTTTTCTTTCTTCACGTCAGACAATCTGGAGCTCGTAGTCAAGGTCGTGGATGGTCGATCAGTCAACGGCCACTTCTGGTTCTTTGCTGCGGCCTTGAGCGATCTGCGCTACACCATCCGCCTGCAGGACACCCAGAGCGGTGCAGTCAGAACCTACGTCGGCGAGGCCGGGGAGATTCGCAGTCAGGCGGACGTCGAAGCGATAGCGGGAACGAGCGCCGGTGGTTCTCGGCAGGCGGTTCTCATCGACACCTCGAGCGCGACGGTGCAGCCCTCTTCTGTGTCCTTGGGGCGCGGCGTCGAGATTGGACCGTTCCAGCTCGAGATCGAGTGGCGCCTCGGATCGGGTACCGAGGGTGTCGCCCGCGGCGTGGCGATCAACGACTTGAGCGGAGCGTTCTGGTTCTTCGAGCCCGAGAGTTATGACGTATTTGCGAAGGTACTCGACGGCCGGGCGATCAACGGGCACTACTGGCTGTTCGTCGGCTCCCTGACCGACGTCGGCTTCACGCTCCAGGTGACCCACACGGAGACCGGCGAGGTGCGCAGCTACGTCAATCCGGTCGGGAGTCTGGGTGGCTTTCTCGATCTGGGTCTTGGTCCCGTACCGTGAGTCTCGTCACCGCTCTCGGTGGCAATCAGCTTGTTGACTGGCCTATGGTTCCGGGATACGAATGACCGAAGCACAGAGTTCGAGTCTTGGAGCCGGCATGCCGGGCGCCGGTAGCCCTGCCAAGGGCAAGGTGTCGGTCGACGAGACGAGTCGGTACGAAGGAGGAGTAGCGTGAGCGAGTTCAAAGACAAAGTCGTGGCCATCACAGGTGCCGGAGGTGGTTTGGGCAAGGCGCACGCCCTCGAGTTCGCCGCGCGCGGCGCCAAGGTCGTCGTCAACGATCTCGGTGGGAGCGCTGATGGTGTCGGTGCTGGCGACATGGCTGACGCCGTAGTCCAGGAGATTCGTGACGCCGGCGGCGTGGCCATTGCGAACAAGGCTTCGGTCTCCGACAAAGCCGGCGCCAAGTCGATCGTGGACGATGCGGTCTCGGAGTTCGGCACGCTCGACATCCTGGTCAACAACGCCGGCATTCTGCGCGACAAGACCTTCAAGAAGATGCCCCTCGAAGACTGGGACCTCCTCATCGACGTGCATCTGAACGGCACCGCATACGTGACTCATGCCGCGTGGCCTGTCATGTGCGAGAAGGGCTACGGGCGCATCGTCATGACGAGCTCTACGTCGGGGATCTACGGCAACTTCGGGCAGTCCAACTACGGTGCCGCCAAGATGGGCATGCTGGGGCTGATCAACGTCCTGGCGATCGAGGGCAAGAAGTTCGACGTCCGGGTCAACGGCCTCGCGCCAGCGGCGGCGACCCGGCTGATCGCGACCATTCCGGGTCGCGAGGGTCTCGATCCGGACAACCCCGATCCGGATGTCCATCCCCGACTGGTCACTCCCGCCGTGCTCTTCATGTGTTCGGAGAACGCGCCGACCGGCAAGGTGATCCAGGCCGGAGGTGGCCGGTTCTCGACGTGTGCAGTGTTCAACAACGACGGCATCGATCTCGGCGTCGACGCGACCTACGAGTCGCTGCTCGCGCAAAAGGACGAGATGCTCGACATGAGCGCTGCCCAAGAAGGATGGAATCGCACTCGCCAGTCCGATAGCTGAGCGAATGGCCCGCGAGCCGAGCGCTAGGATGCGCTGCGGCGTCAGCAGCACGTCGCTGTGACGGCGACGTTGGCTAGGCCGCGCCGTAGCATTTCTGGCAGCCCACATTGGAGTTCAGCGCAATGAGCACGACCACCCACGAGATTCCTGACGCCGCGGAAGTGGCCCTCGAAGACATCGACGTCTCCGATCCGGCGCTCTACGAGAGCCATGCCTTTCCGGAGTTCTTTCGTCGATTGAGACGTGAAGCTCCCGTCCACTACTGCAAGGACGGCTACTGCGACGCCTTCTGGTCGATCACGAAGTACGACGACGTGGTCGAGATCGAGAAGAACCACGAGGTTTTTTCGTCTGCGTTCGAGCGGGGCGGAATCTCCCTGATGAGCGCACCCGAGCGACGCGACATCGTGCCCGGTGCCAGCTTCATCACCATGGACCCCCCCGAGCACGGCCCCCACCGAGCCATGGTGGCTCCGGCCTTCACGGCAGGCAATCTCAAGGAGCTCGAATCAGAGATTCGCGCGCGGGTGACCGACATCCTGGACCCGCTGCCCGTTGGTGAGACCTTCGACTGGGTGCAGCACGTGGCCAACGAGTTGCCCATCCAGATGCTCGCAACGCTGTTTGGTGTCCCTCAGGAAGATCGAAGCAAGCTGTTGCGTTGGTCGAACCTGATCATCGGTGTCGAAGACACCGACGTCGTCGAGTCCCGCGAACAGGCAGTCGAAGAGCTCAAGGAGTTCGGTGAGTACTTCGTGTGGCTCATGGGCGAGCGCGCCAAGGCCGAGAAGGGACCGGATCTGATCTCGCTGCTGGCACACAGTGCCGTCGGTCAGAGTCTGTCGCGCGAGGACTACATGGGGAACATTTCGCTGCTCGTGGTTGGTGGCAACGACACCACTCGCAATTCGATCTCGGGCGGCTTGCACGGACTCATGGAGGCTCCCGACCAGTACCAGAAGCTGCGCGATGATCCGTCTCTCATTCCGTCGGCGGTGTCCGAGATGATCCGCTGGGTCGCACCGGTGGCCCACATGCGTCGTACGGCGGTCGAGGACACGGTCTTTCGAGGGCACACGATTCGCGAAGGCGACAAGGTGGCCATGTGGTACCTGTCGGCGAATCGCGACGAGGATGCCTTCGAAGCTCCCGATGAGTTCCGGGTCGATCGCTACGTGCCTGGCTCGGGTGCTCCGCGCCACCTGTCGTTTGGCATGGGGATCCACTTCTGCATCGGCGCCCGGCTGGCCGAGATGCAGCTGCGCTGTCTCTGGGAGGAGTTGCTGCAGCGCTATCCGCGCATTTCCCTCGAGGGAGAGCCGACCCGGCTCTACTCGAACTTCATCAGTGGCTTCAAGACCATGCCGGTGCGCATCGAAGCCTGAGTCAAGTCAGCGAGACCGGCGTCGGCTCGTCGTCCGCTCACCGTTGTCCGCCAACCGCTGTCTGCTACTTGTTGTCAGGGCCTCCCGAGTGCTCGGCTAGGGCGGCTGCGATCACGTCGTCGGCGTGCCAGGTCGACGTATCGACTTCGGCGAGTCTCTCGAGGGCGCCACTGACCTCCTGGGCACGACGATCCGCGTAGTCTTTGATGTTGTAGTGGGTGGGAATGATGAAGTGCCCGGCTTCGACGCCGTCGAGCGCTCGCCTCGCGACGACGTCGGCGCCCATGCCACGGCTCATGACCGCCGCTGCCATCGGGTGTGGCTCTGCGGCGCCGCCGAACTCGTCGGGACGTCGCGCGTCGGACTTCCACAACGTGCTGGTTGTGATGCCTGGGCACAACAAGCTGACGCCCACGTGGTCGGGCAGCTCGGCGCGCATGACGTCGCACAGGCCCAGGACGGCGTGTTTCGACGCCGTGTACGGCGAGGCGCCGAGGTGCGGGCGTCCCAGGGAGTGTTCCGAGCCGGTGACGAGCAGCCAACCGCCGTCTTCGGATTCGACCATGGGGCGCCCGAACACCTGGAGGGTGCGCAAGACTCCGAAGAAGTTGACGCTCATGACCCACTCGGCCTGGCGCAGACTCGCCTCGAGGGCCGGAGCCTGTCCGGCGCCGACTCCGGCGTTGGCACAGACGAGCGCGGGGGAGCCGTGCTCGGAAGAGAAGCTCTCGGCGACGGTCTGGACACTGTCGTCGCTCGTGACGTCGCATTGATAGGCCACTCCCTTGGACCCTTCGAGTGACGACGCGACGGCTTGCGCAGACTCGAGCTCGATATCGAGAATCGCCACGGTCGATGCACCTCGTCGGGCAGCGTCTCGGGCCAATGCCTCACCAATGCCGTTGCCGCCGCCGGTGATGACCACCGGCCGGCCAGATACGGAAACACCCATCGCAGTCTCTCCTTGTTCAGGCCCCCGAGCGAAGTGCCGGGTCATGGGCCGCAAGTCGCCGTTTCAGCTCGAGGCGACGATTCGGAAATCTCGAAGTCAGGCGGGGAGTATGGCAGGAGCAAGAGGGGACGAGAAAGCCGCCGATCGGGGGAAGTGCGGACGTCGGGCGAAGCCAAGGCGGCGGTTCGCGCGTATCAGCCTCCTGTATGCCGCGAGTCGAGCTCGTGACCAGCGCAGTGAGTGCCAGAACGTGCTCAAATAGCGCTCTCGACCGACTCTCATTCGGCACGGCTTCGAACAGCAATCCACTCCAGAACGACAGGAGTCATCCATGACCGATACCAACGAGACCAGCTACACACCGCCCAAGGTGTGGGAATGGAACAAGGAGAGTGGTGGCCGTTTTGCCGCCATCAATCGCCCAATAGCAGGAGCTACCCACGAGCAGGAGTTGCCGGTTGGCGAACACCCCCTTCAGCTCCACTCGCTCGCGACCCCCAACGGCGTCAAGGTGACGGTGATGCTGGAAGAGTTGCTGGAGGCAGGGCATTCAGGTGCCGAGTACGACGCCTACCTGATTCGCATCAACGAGGGTGACCAGTTCGGCAGTGGTTTCGTAGCGATCAATCCGAACTCCAAGATCCCCGCACTCGTCGATGGCAGCACCGATCCACCGACGAGGGTCTTCGAGTCGGGAGCGATCCTGCTGTACCTCGCGGAGAAGTTTGGTGCGTTTTTGCCGAGTGATCACACGGCACGAACCGAGGCGCTCTCGTGGCTGTTCTGGCAGATGGGTAGTGCTCCCTACCTCGGAGGAGGTTTCGGGCACTTCTACGCCTACGCGCCAGAGAAGATCGAGTACGCGATCGATCGCTTTGCGATGGAGACCAAGAGGCAGCTCGACGTCCTCGATCGGCATCTCGCCGACTCGGAGTACATGGCGGGTTCGGAGTACTCGATCGCGGATATGGCCATTTGGCCCTGGTACGGGGGGCTCGCTCGGGGGCTTCTGTACGACTCCGCAGAGTTCCTCCAGGTCCACACCTACGAGCACGTCAACCGGTGGGCGGACCAGGTCAACCAGCGTCCGGCGGTCAAGCGCGGGGTCATGGTCAATCGGGCGTGGGGAAAACCCGAAGGTCAGCTGCACGAGCGCCACGATGCGAGCGACTTCGAGCTGCGTACTCAGGACAAGCTCGAGCCCGAGGAGAGCTCCGAAGAGGAGTAGCGATCGCGTTGCCGTGTCGTCGGCTCAGGCGACCCAGCGGCGTACCTCGAGGGACGAGGGCCCGCCGGGGCGCAGGAGGACCACGGCTTCGTCGAATCCAGCGGCCTCGAATCGCTCGAGCTTGGCGCGGTGGCTGCCGGCGGGCTCTTCGGGCCCGAGCGCGATCGTAGACACGATCGCGTGCCGGCCGCCGTCCTGGCGATAGGTTCCGAGTGAAGCTTCGAGCTGGTCTGAGGACCGGTACATCGCGCTCGCGATCCATCCGGAGTAGTCCCGCGCCGCGGTCGCCACGCCTTTCCCCCACGTGCCCAGCAGGAGCGGTGGTCCGCCTTTGAGCTGGTCGTCTGGCGAAAGGTCAATGCTCGCGTCGATGCTCTGCCCGGTCTCCAACATGTGTCGCAGCTCGCTCATGCCCTGGCCGAAGTCGGCGAACCTTCCGGCGTAGCTCCTGGCGAAGACGGCAAAGTCGCTCTCGGTCGACCCGGCGCCGACCCCAATGCGGAGCCGATCGCCGGCTATCTGCATCAGGGAGAAGATCGAATGCGCCAGCGCCGCGGGTGGATAGAGCGGGACCTGAATGATGGCTGAGCCCAGCTGGATCCGCTCGGTGGCAGCGCAAGCCGCTGCGAGCGCCACGAACGGGTCTGGAAGGAAGAACCCCCGCCCGGTTGCCTGCGCCACCCAGAGGCTGTCGTAGCCCTCCCGCTCGAGCTGTTGCGCAAGCCGGGGTAGTCCTCCAGGACCCTGGGCGCCCGAATTCGCTACGAGTACGGCTCCGAGCTTCATGGTGCGTCCAGAGAGAGAGAGAGCTCTGTTTGAAGTCGTGGGCGGGTGACAAGCGGTGAAGAGATTCAGCCGGTCAAACCTAGCACCCGACGCTGGAGTGATCTGCGTCGTGGGCTGAGGTGGTCGAGTCAGGCGATGGCCAGACTCATGTGGCCATACCACAGGAGGTGGGTTACACTCATGTGGTCATGCCACAGGAAAAGAAATCTGACAGCAAGAAGCTCGACCTGCTCCAGGGCACCCTCGACGTCATGGTGCTCAAGACTCTCGAGGCCATGGGGCCACTCCACGGTTACGGGATCGCGAGGCGCATCGAGCAGGTGAGCGACCATCAGGTGCTTCTCAACCAGGGAACCATCTACGCCGCCCTCGTCCGGGCCCAGCAGAAGGGCTGGATCACGCCGAAGTGGGGCGTCTCCGAGAGCAACCGACGGGCGAAGTACTACTCGATCACCCGCAAGGGGAGGCGGCACGTCGCCCAGGAGACCGAAGATTGGAAGCGACTGGCCAACGTGATGGGACGCTTCCTCGAGCCGCAGGGAGGAGAGTCATGACGTCTTTGGTCCGTCGCTTGTCTGCCATCCTCTTCAAGCGTCGTCACGAACGCGAGCTCGACGATGAGCTGCGCTCCCACATCGAGCTGGCTGCCGAAGACTACGAGGCGCGAGGACTCAGTCCTGATGAGGCCTTGCGTCGCGCGCGTTTCGACCTGGGAAGCGTCGAGGTGGCCAAAGAGCTCCACCGCGAAAACCGAGGGTTGCCACAACTCGAATCGGTGGTCCGAGACGTGACGCTCGCGGCGCGCTCGTTGCGACGCGACCTGGGCATGACTGTATTTGCGGTTCTGATCGTGGGTTTCGGAATTGCTGCGGCAACGACGGTCTACAGCGTCGTCAGCGCACTCATCCTGCGTCCTTTGCCCTTCGAGGATCCGGAGCGGTTGGTGTGGATCGCCAATGGTGAGTCGACGAACCTCTCGGCTCAGACTGTGCAGGTGGGAAATCTGCTGGACTTTCGAGAGCGCGCCAGCTCGTTCGAGGATGTCGTGGGCTTTTTTGCCTTTTACGGCGCTGGGGATGTCCGCCTGGGTGGCACGAGTGAGCCAGAGAGGGTCACCGGAGTCTCGGTCACGGTCGACTTTTTTGACGTCTTGGGCGTGAGCCCCGTCGTTGGCCGTGGCTTCATGGTCGAGGACCTGAACCTCATCGAAGGCGGCGGTTCGCCGGTGCTGCTCTCAAACGCTCTGTGGCAGAGCCGTTTTGGTGGAGATCCTGACGTAGCCGGCTCCAGTGTCGTGCTCGACGGACGCCACCGCGACATTCTGGGTGTTCTGCCCGAGAGCTTCGACTTCAGCGCCATCTTCACTCCTGGGAAACCGGCGGATCTCTTCGATCTGTATGCGCTCGACGAGGAGAATGATCGGTGGGGCAACACTCTGGCTCTGATCGGGAGGCTCGAGGAGAATGCGAGTCTCGAGTCGGCGCAGGTGGAGGCGACGGCGGTTGCGGAGCGGATTGCAGTGGAGCACGGTGACGACCGTCGCAACGTCTTCGAGCCGCGCCTGCATGGCCTGCACGAGCGGGTGAGCGGCAGTGTCAGGACCCCGGTGGTGTTCCTGGGCGGGGCGGTGGGTATCTTGATGCTGATCGTCTGCGCGAACCTCTCGAATCTGCTGCTCGTTCGGGCCCAGTCGCGGAGTCGGGAGATGTCCGTTCATGCGGCCCTCGGCGCTGGTCGCGGACGTCTGATCCGGCGCCTCGTCTTCGAGAGCCTCATGCTCTCGCTGTTTGGTGCAACCCTGGGGGCTGGCATTGCCTGGGTGGCGGTTCGTGCTCTGGCGCAAATCAGCGGGACCAGCGTACCCCTGCTTCGCTATGTCAGCGTCGATACTGGCGTGCTGGTCTTCGTCGCTCTCATGGCCGTCTGCACAGGCCTGGTCTTCGGTCTAGCGCCCGCGCTCCAGGCGTCGGCTGCTTCGCAGGCAAGGGCTCTCGCAGAGTCGGGCCGGTCACTCGTTGCCGGACGACGCGGAGGACGTCTGCGCCGCGTGCTGGTTGTCGCCGAGATCGCTTTGGCCGGAATGTTGCTCGTCGGCGTCGGACTCATGCTGAGGAGTTTCCTGGCGGTCACCGGTGCCGAGCCAGGCTTCACTGTCGAGAACCGACTCACGCTTCGGGTCGACCCGCCGCGCGGCAGCTATACGGGCGAACAGCGCGTGCAGTACTTCGAGCAACTTCTCGAACGCGTCCGAGCACTTCCGGGCGTCGAGTCGGTGGGCCTGACCGACGCGTTGCCTCTCGGCGACAACTTTGGTTGGCGGACGTGGAATGCCGCACTGCCGGGGGACGATGGAAGAGACGTGTTCCCACTGATTCGGCTCGTCGACGACGGTTATCTGAGTACCATGGACTTGAAGCTGGTCGAT
>JANQPS010000418.1 GCA_028285365.1 Thermoanaerobaculia bacterium
GCCACCCCGAACTCGACGACCGAGATCTCCTTCACGCCCTGGCGCAGGGCCTGCCTCGCGGCGGCGTGCACACCCGTCAGATACTGGGGACGACTGCTCAGCTCCCAACGGTCTCGCGTCTCGATCGAGACGCTCATGCGAGCGAGAAGCGCCCGGGCGAAGATCCGCAGAGGCGGCTCCATCGCCAGTCGCTCGACGCGCTCGAGGAAAGCCGCCCTCACGGGTCGATCCGCCGCCGGTCGCCTTCGAAGGCCAGGATGGGGTTGGCGACGCGGTCGAGGAGCCAGCGGTCGGGGGAGATGACAGCTTCCGTAGCGCTGGCGGACAGTTGCGGACTCGGCATGGGTTCCCTGCGACCGGGATTCTGCGTGTTGTCGATCTCGTCACGGTAGCTCAGCCAAGTGACCCCGTACCTCCCTGACATGAGTGTTCCTCGACGGCTTACTCGCATGAGGTTCAGCGCGACGTAGAAGAGCAGAGGCGACAGTTTCGAGTCGCTGCGTCCGTCAGCCGCTCATCAGCGGCTCCCTGTTCCGGCCTCATCGTCTGCGTCGCGGCTATCAGGCTCGTTCCAGTCCACCGCAACCCCGGGGTCCAGGACCGGATCGTGCTGCTCGAGGTTCTTCTCCGACCAGCGTGCCCATTCCTCGAGATCAACGCCGTCTGGCACGGGCCAACGGTCTCGTCCGTAGGCTTCGAACACGTACTCATCCAGAAACCCCGCCGCCTGCGCATGGGACATCGCCTCGAACGGATCGGAAGCGCAGAGTTCGCCTTCCTTCTGCTTCCCCTCCCAGTAGGCCAGGGCTTTCTTTCGCGCGGCGCGTTCCCGCTCGAACGTGTTCAGGTAGTTGCCTGCCTTGACTTGGTCGAGCATCTCGACGCCGTAGATCATCCACCCTGCGAGATTGCATGACTCGTGCTGTGGCGCGAGGAAGACGTTCCTGTAGACCGTGACCGTCAAATCGGGCGGCTGAACGGGACTGCGAAAGTGGATGGCTGGGTAGAGTACGTCCAAGACCTCCTGCAAGTAGTCGTCACGCCCCAGCTCGACCTCCTCCGCCGGGACGGTGACTCGCAGCTTGAAGAAGTGGTGATCTCGAACGGAGAGGAACGCATAGCTCACGTACTCATCGCTGGGGGAGGAGATCCAAGCCACGAGACCAAGGCCGCGAGGCAAGTCCATCGTGGAGTGTCCCACAGGAAACGAGGCGGGCTTCCCTGCGCGCTGGCCCCGTTCGTGTGCAGCAGTTGATACGTCCTGGGCAAGCAACCCTAGCTCCCATTCGAGAACATGGGCCAGGGATACCGTTTCCTGTTTGGTGATGGGATAGACGTATGAGTCGATGACGGCGCGAGGCAGAGACCTATCCACGAACTTCAACCGGACGCCCAGTCGGGAATCGGCGTACTCCTCAGTCTCAGTGAGCGAGAAGTCCCCGATTCGATCGGGGTACACGATGTCACGCGCGGATACTTCGCCCCAGGTGTTGGTCTTCTCAGGATCGGGGAGTAGCTGTTCTTCCGGGTTCTTCGTGGACGTACAGGCGAATGAGATGGCCGCCACGATCAAGGCCGATATGACTGACGACCCCAGATCGCTGCGACCTTGCCTCATGCTCCCTCTTCGCCGGTTGGGTCGTAGGGTCACCGACGGCTCTTCGTCGTGCGCGCTGGTGTATGCGGCCGTGCTCAGCGTCCTTCCT
>JANQPS010000427.1 GCA_028285365.1 Thermoanaerobaculia bacterium
AGACACCTCGTGGCCAAACTTCCGAAACAGGCGACCGAGCGCATGGGCTGAGCCGCAGGCCTCCATGACCACGAGGGCTGGCGTCAGTTTGGAGAGCCATTCGATGAGCTTCTTGCGGCTCAGCCGCTTCTCTTCGCTCACCTTGCCGGGCTCTACCGACACCGCGGCCTGGAAAACTCGCTTCGCTACGTCGATCGCAATCACTTTAGACTTCATGGTTGGGCTCCTCTTTTGAGGGACGTTGGTGCTTCGTTACACCCAGTTTGTCCGAGAAGGAGGAGTCCAGCCCATCATCCCGACGCTGTCGCAGATTGGCGCTCTACTCCTCGTGCTGCTGCTCCTGGCGTCAGGTGTCGTGCGCCTACGCAGCCAATAGGCCAATGGGTCCACGGCCGATACCAGCCTCTCCTCCTTCTCTCCAGAGTCGCTCGCACTACCGTCCTATGGAGGCGGCAGGGCTCAGGTGAATCCGGCTCGCCCTCGGCTGCCCTCCTAGTCCGGGGAACCACCCGTAGGGTCCCTGAAGATTCCGAGAGCCGAGAAGCCGAAGCCTGCGACCAAGATCAACCCGGACAGAGCGTTGACCTCCGGAAAGACGAAACCGACCACCGCGTCGGCGGCAATCCCGGCACAGAACGAGCAAGAGAACCCCAAGAGCAACACCCAGAAGGCCCAGACCGACCTCTGCGCTAGCGCCAGCCAGACTACCGCCAGCGCCAGGAGTGCCAACGCGACGTTCGTCGAGTTCGCGTAGACGGCAATCGAGTCCAGAGTTGCCAAAACGCGCTCATCGAGGGCGTCCACCTCGGCCTGGTCGAGCAGCATGTAGAGAGCCGGAGTGTGGCCGTCACCCGTGAGCGTCCGCACCACGATGATGGCCGACGGAACCAGGTTGAGCAGCAACCACAGACTGAGTGCTACGCACCCCGCTCTCAGCATCCGTTGAGTCTCCTAGTCTTCCAGCATGGCTCTCTGACCCTCTTGCGGGCTGACTATCAGCGAAGCGACGTTCTTCCGGTTGCAGGTATCGGCTGGACTGAGCTACCTCGGTTGGAACGATTCAGGATTCAACGTCTCTCACCAAGCAACCCCATAGTCCTCCCCAAAGTCCGACGCCCCACCCCACAACGTCCCGTGCTCCCGATCAAACACGATCGCCGTGATCGGTCCTGACGTCCTACTCCTCCGCTCCACGCGATAGCCCATCTCTCGCAGCTCAGCGACGACCCAAGGCGGCATGTCGTCGCGCACCAGCAGCCTTCCGGGCTCCGAAACATGAGCGCCGAAGCTGCTCTGCATCTGGTAACTGTTGATGTTGGCGGCTTCGACGGCTTGCTGGACGTTCATGCCGAACTCGTGGACGTTGAGGAAAAACTGGACGAGGTTCTGGTCTTGGGAGTCGCCACCCTGGACGGCAAAAGACATGTAGGGCTCGCCGTCTTTGAGGGCTAGACCCGGGGTGAGGGTCGCCCGAGGGCGCTTGCCGGGCTCGGGGAGGTTGTAGGGGTTGAGGCCTTTGTCGAGCACAAAGCTCTGCATGCGCTGGCTGAGGCCGATGCCGGTCGCGCCGGCGATGGTGGCGGGGATCCACGCCCCTGACGGGGTGATGGAGACGACCCAACCCTCCTTGTCGGCTGACACGATGGACGTGGTGCCGGCGTGAAAGGCTTCGTCGTCGGTCATGATTCTCGGTAGGGGGTGTTGACCGGCAGTCGCGCTGGCCTGCTGGAAGCCGGACTCGCCTTCGGCGTCTGCGGCGGGGGGAATGGGGGTCCACTTCTCGAGCAAGTCGAGGTACGGGTTCTCACCGTCCTGGAACTTGTAGGGATCACCGGGTTTGGTGTTGGCGTTGTTTGACTTCCAGTCGATCTGCTCGTAGCGGTACTTGGCGTAGTCCTTCGACAGCAGACCATCGAGCGGCTCTTCGGGCGGGAAGTAGGGATCGCCGTAGTAGAAGTCGCGATCGGCAAACGCGAGGTTCATGCTCTGGTAGAGCGCGTGCACGTAGCGCGTGCTGTTGTAGCCCATGCCTTTGAGGTCGGGCACGTTCTCGAGGATGTTGAGCGTCTGCAACATCACTGGGCCCTGAACCCAACTGGTGAGCTTGTAGACGTCGACACCCTTGTAGTCGGCTCTGACGGGCTCTTCGATGTAGACCTTGTACTTGTCGAGGTCTTCCATGGTGAAGAGGCCACCCTGCTCTCTTGTGCTGCGCACGATCTCTTCGGCGATGTCGCCTCTATAGAAACGGTCGTAGGCGGCGTAGATGGCTTCCTTGCGACTCTTGCCTTTGGCGAGCGCTTCCTTTTCGGCTTCGACGAGCTTGCGCAGCGTGTCGAGCAGGTCGGGCTGGCGGAAGATCTCCCCGGCGTAGGGCGCGGCGCGCTTCTCGGGATCACTCTCGTCGAGGTGCGGCAGAAAGACCTTCTTGGAGTACGGCCACGACGCGAGGAGCTCGCGACGGCGTTCCATGTTGTTGGCCTGTGACGCTTCGATGGGATAACCGTCGGCCATCTCCATGGACGGGCGCAGCACGTCGGCGAGCGAGAGACGTCCGTACTCGGCGAGCATGACCATGAGTCCGCCGGGTGTTCCGGGAGTGACGGCGGCGAGTGGGCCGTATTCGGGTGGATAGACGTAGCCGGACTCTTTGTAGAAGTCGACGGTGGCGCCAGTGGGCGCGACGCCGAGGGCGTTGATGCCTTTGACCACTTTGGTCTCGGGGTTGTAGATCAGCGCCTGGGTCTCTCCACCCCACCCGAGCGTGTCCCACATGGTGGAGGTAGCGCCGAGCATGGCGCAGGCGGCGTCGACGGCGTTGCCACCCTTCTGGAACATGGCGGCGCCTGCAGTGGCGGCAAGGGGTTTGCCAGTGATGGCGACCCAGTGGCGACCATGGAGTACGGGTTTGTTCGTGCGTTGAGCGGTGGCGGGAGCGGCGAGGGTCGTGAGCAGGAGGCAAGCGGCCACGAGGACGATCGTGAAGGCGGCGAAGTGGCGGTTTGGTTGGCGCCTGATGTGGGGCATTGTCGGCATGGGCTGCACCTCCGGAGGTTCTGACCTCGGTTTGAGCGAGCGGGTTTGCGGCTAGCTCGCGTCGTGCTCGAGTGGCGACTTGTTGGAGTAAGAGTAGCGGGTTTGAGGGGTCTTGGTTCTGGGATGGGCTTGCTGGTTGTGTGGCGGATGTGTCGCGGTAGTGAGGGGTTTGAGGAGGAGTATCGCTGTCGACGAGCGATACGGTGGCGCGGCGGAGATGGCTTCGCTTCTTTGATGGAGCGGTGGTTGGCGGGTTGGGGGTGGCGACGACGGTAATCTGTTCGCCGTCCGTCACCGTTGGGTCGAGGTTCCTCCTTCGTGCCGCTTCAACATCGCGCTACGATCGACCGCTCTGGCCGGCACTTCGTCGGAATGACACGGACAACGGGACGCTGCGCCACGTTGGGATGACGTTCGAGATTGATCGCGAATTCGGTTGTGGTCGGCAATTGTCGAACCTCCAAGGCCCTTGGCTGAGCCGACTGGTCACAGACTCGTAGGTCGCTACGACGGTTATCTGTTCGCCGTCCGTTGCTAGTCGGTGGAGGTTCCTCCTTCGTGCCGCCTCAACATGGCGCTGCGATCGATCGCTCTGGCCGGCACTTCGTCGGAATGACACGAACAATGGGGACGCTGCGCCACGTTGGGATGACGTTCGAGATTGATCGCAAGCTCGGTTGTGGTCGGCAATTGTCGAACCTCCAAGGTCCTTGGCTGAGCCGGCTGGTCACAGACTCGTAGGTCGCTACGACGCTTATCTTTTCGCCGTCCGTTGCTAGTCGGTGGAGGTTCCTCCTTCGTGCCGGTTCAACATCGCGCTGCGATCGGCCGTTCTGGCCGGCACTTCGTCGGAATGACACGGCCAATGAGGCGACGCTCCGCCACGTTGGGATGACGTTCGAGATTGATCGCAAGCTCGGTTGTGGTCGGCAATTGTCGAACCTCCGAGGTCCTTGGCTGAGCCGGCTGGCCACAGACTCGTAGGTCGCTACGACGCTTATCTTTTCGCCGCACGTCACGGTTGGGTCGAGGTTCCTCCTTCGTGCCGCTTCAACATCGCGCTACGGTCGACCGCTCTGGCCGGCACTTCGTCGGAATGACACGGGCAATGGGGACGCTGCGCCATGTTGGGATGGCGTTCGGGATTGACAGCGAACTCGGTTGTGGTCGCGATGTGTTTCCCCGATGTCCCGTCCTGTGTCATGTCTGGACTCCTCGTTGCTGTCAAGGCGAGTTGTTTGTTCTATGGGTTCTCCTGAGTCAGGGGTGTTGGGAATGAATCAGTCATGTCTCCGGCCCATTGATGAGGCTGTTGTCGCCTCTGGCCATGAAGGACTTCGCTCCGAGGTGCCAATCATCCCGGCGACCCGTGGTCGGTCG
>JANQPS010000430.1 GCA_028285365.1 Thermoanaerobaculia bacterium
CGCCAACGACTACTCAGGGCCAGGTCGAGCTGGGACTCAACGTGGCGGCTGCTGCGTTCACTGCCCCGTTCTCGTCACGGATTGCCCCCCACCTCGATCGGGCGGTGCGAAACCTCGAGCGACGCACAGGGCATCAGTTGCCGGTCGACACAATCACGGATCGGGCTGGACTCCAGCGCTACTACGACGCGATCGGCCGCTCTCCGGGTGCGGACCGGGTTGCTGAGGATGTTCGACGGGGCGTCTGGAAGGATTTGCTCCACAACCTCGACGAGATCGCAGCAGAGAACGGTCTGGTCCGTCGTGGCAACTCGGCCACTGCGGCGGCGGCCGTGCGTGATATCTCTGGCGTGGGTCGCACAGCTGGTCGCGTGACCCAGAGGCGTCGGGCTGTCCAGCGGGCTGTGCTCGAGGACGTGGGCCCGGTCGATAGGCTCGGCCAGATCGGCACGCGGAATCTCCGTGGCAGCCTCGACGGCATCTTCGCCGAGATGAAGCGCAAGGGAGAGCTCCCCGACGCCCCGCAGGCCAAAGCGATCATCAACCGTCTGCGCGGCAACACCAAGGCCGGCAAGGATGGGCTCTTCACTGAGATGAGCCTGGAGCAGCTGGAGAGCGTTCGTAGGCGGCTGTCAGACCTTCAGGCCGTCAAGGGAACCATGAAGGCCGGCGATATCTCCAGCGCCGATGATGCCGCGATCCGCAAAATCTACGGGGTGCTGCAAGAAGCGATGGCTTCCGCATCCCCGCGGTACAAGCGTGTTCTTGAGGAGACAGCGACGCTCCGCCGTGTTGAGGAAGCGCTGGGCGTGGACAAAATCGTCGGACGACTCGACGACGACACCATGCAGGTGTTCTGGGGCGCTCGAGACCGAGCCGAGAAGTGGAAGGCCATTCGGGAGTTTGCTGCCCCTGAGGAGCAGAACGCCATCAAGGGTTGGCTCCTAGGGTCCTTCCTCGACCGGGTCGCTAGCAGCGAAACCGGGATCATCACCCCGAAGCGACTGGCCCAGGTGCTCCGCAGCAAGGGTGAGTTCAATCGTCAGAACATGGAGCAGGTGTTCGGCAAAGAGTTCATCCGAGAGATGATGGACCACGCCGCCATCTCCGAGAGCTTCATCAAGGGAATTGGCCGGGCCGAGGGGAGCGATACCGCCTCTCGCCTGGCTGTTGGTGCCACGATTGCTGCGGGATCCGGTGGTGCCATCACGTTCCTACACGGGATGCTGAACAACAACTGGAGCACTTCCGGAAACGTACTCGGCGCTGCTGGAGTCGCGGCAGCGATCAACCTCGTTCTGCGGTCCTCGATCCAGGGGACCATTCAGAACCAGCTTCAAGCACTCGCGAGGAGTGCTCCACAGGGCGTTTCGCGCTTGCCCGGCGCAATCGTCTTCACACCGGAACAGATGGAACGACGACGCGGAGATCGGTTCGACTCGAAGATCCGCGCAGCTAGGTAGCACAGCTCAGTCCCCACAGCTTTGGAACGCCGCGTTCATGACGCGGAGAGCGCGCATGGGCCCGCCTGTGCGTGGGGGACGAGCCAATGAAGTGGTTTTGGGCACTGGCAATCGCAATCGCGCTTGCTCCAAGCGTCGGCCTTGCGGCTTCGCCTTGGTACGAGATCCACCCGAAGACTGGCAACGTCGGTGACGATCCGAAGGAGTCAGCGCGGGCTGGGCACACGTACCAGACGACGATTGATTCAGACGTTGAGTCGCTTGTTCTGGTTGTCTCACCTTGCCGGACTGCCTCGATGGAGGGGCCTCTCGTCACCGGCACGTACATGCCGGTCAAGTGTGAGTCGGGTGGGTGTCTGCGGCCGGTCAACTTCCTCGAGGTCGCAGCCAGCCAGGGCGAGGGGTTCATCGGGGCTGAGGGCCTTGCGGCCATCAAGGTCTCCAACGCGACCTCGGGCGACGTCATCACGCTGACCTGTGGGGTCAAGTGATGATTCGGTCGCTGCTGATCGCCCTAATCGTACTGGCCCCGTTCGCCTCGTTGTCTGACGTCCAGCTCATCCCCATCCAGGGATCCAGCGCTGGCACCGAGTTCGACGCGTGTCGTAGCGGCAAGGTTCGCGGTGGCGGGTTCGACTCGGCCACGGGCCTGTACGCATGGACCTGTGGAAACTTCAACTGGCACGGTGCGATCGACAGCACGCAGGTCAACGCCTCGTACGAGGTGACCTGTACGAGTGATGGCGTCCCCCATACCAGTTGCCTGGGTACTGAGACTCGGCTGATTGGTGCCCTTCACCGCGTTGGGATGGCGATCGACCGGACGACAGACGGGGGCCAGGTATTCCTCCCGCACTTTCTGAACAAGGAATACGGGATCTACGTCGATGACGGCTGCGGAACGCTCAGTGACTTGACGACCCGCGCCAAGTGCCCGCCCTTCTTCGATCCCGACATCGAGGCCCTCGCGTGGTTCAGTGACAGCGGCCACCAGAACATCCGTCACCGCATCGAGGCGTCTCGCGGCATCACCCTGCTCGGAGAGGGTGGTGTGCGCCCGTCCATTGAGGGCAGCCAGGACGGAACGATCACGCTCAACGGAACGTGGCTCGTCGGGGATCGCGGCTCCCAGCCGCAAGCGGTGGGACCGACGCTCACGATGGACGGTCCGGACGTGGACATCAACCCGCCGATCTCCACGTTTCAAGCGGGCTGGTATCGCTTCATGGCGCGATGCGTGACGTCCGGCAACTCGATTGCCTGCCAGGATCGCCCGACCGATCGCGACTGGAAGGGTCCTCCGCTCTCGTTCTTCAGCAACACCTCGTCATTCGCAGACGACCCGGAGTTTTCGGCCTCTACGGGCACCCGCGTGTGCATCGACAATCAGATTTCGACGACGGGGACCTGTTCTCTTGACCGTCGATACCAAGCCACGGTGGCTGACGCGGCCGTCTCTGCGGGTGGCTGCAACGGCGCCGAGCAGGATCTAGGCGACGGCCAGGGCTTCGTCGATGCGCTCAAGGAGGAAGTCGAGACCAATGGTCGTGACTTGATGCTCATCTTCGAGATGAGCACTTGCGAGTCGGACCCCGGATCGGGCACGGACTGCGCCGGAAACGCCGAATTCTACGTCAGCGGCATCGCGGATGTCACTGGGACGGCCTGTGGAGCCGGGGCGATCGGGAAGCATGTCTATCTAGGCGACGAAGCGCTCGGGCAGTCCTATGGCACGAGCTTCACGGGGACCTACCCGTTCCCGAACGTCGAACAGTTCCTCGGCACGGCGAACACGATTTACGTGGTCGAGCGGAAGAAGATGACGAGCCCAGCCGGGAC
>JANQPS010000432.1 GCA_028285365.1 Thermoanaerobaculia bacterium
TGCAGACGGCGCGCGACCACCGATCACGACGAGGGGCGAACCGGTGAACTGAGCCGTCGTGATGGCGCTCACTCCGTTGGTGACACCAGGACCGGCGGTGAGTGCGGCGACACCCGGGCGTCGGCTGGCTTTGGCCCATCCCTCGGCTGCGAAGGTCGCGGTCTGCTCGTGACGTGTGTCGACGATCCGCACGTCGCGCTTGACACAGCCGTCGTACAGCGGGAAGAGGTGCCCCCCAGAGAGGGTGAAGAGGGTGTCGACGTCGTGGCGCTTGAGGACCTGCGCCGCCAGGTCACCGCCGTGAGTCTCTTCGGTTGCGGCGGTATCGGTGCTGCCGGTTTCTTGGGACTCGAGATCACTGCTCATCGTTACCGCTCCAATTCGTTCACGTCTCGTTCGTTCGTTGGCCGTCTTCTAGCGCCGATAGCGGATCGTGACCAACGCTTCGTCCATGTGCCTGTCTTCGCCGCGCACGACGAAGGTGTGCTGAGCGAGCTCGGCGGTCAGATCGAGCCCGTCCCAGAGCCCGATCCTGACGCCGGCGTCGATCTTCTCCCAGTCCCAGCGGACACTTACAGTCGGATACTTCGACGATCCACCCACGATCTCGGGGTCGAGCTCGGAAAAGCGAATCGCCGGAGCCACGTAGGAGAAGAGCTGGCGACCACCAATGGCGGCAGCCACGGGCAGGTCGAACCGCCAGGCGGCTTCGAGCTCCCAGCCCGTGCGCTCCATGCCGGCCAGGTCGGAATCGATGACCTGCGCGAAGGCCGAGAAGCCTCCCCAATACAGCCAGACGTTCGCCCCGACCTCCTCCTTCTCGACTCCCGAAACGGGCAACGGATCGGTGTTTCCCGGACCCAGCAGCAGATCGAGGTCCCCCCCGTAGAGAGTGCCGTCGAGCTCCACGGTGTCCTGCAAGTCGCGCTGGTATCCCCAGATCATCACGTCGACTGCGCGGTCGGCCACCTGGCTCTGCCAGCGGGCTCCTAGAGCGATCCCGACCTCCGGCTCCTCGAAGTCGATGTCGTACTCCACTTCGGCGTCGTAGAGGATCGGAACCCCGCTCCAGACCTCGGGATCGCTCGGAAACAACAGCGAGTCGGGAGTCCCGTTGTCACCGGCCAGAGCATTCGGATCGCGCATGAAGACGGGATTTCCCTGGGTCAGGGACCCTTTTAAATAGACGAAGCGGCCGAGGTCCGCACCCGCCTCCAGGCCGAAGTCCTCGAAACGGTTGAACGTCGTCGACATGAGACCGTAGCTCTCGAGGTGACGATCGTTCTGACGTTCGAACTTGCCGAACTTGCCGACCTTCACGTAGCCACCCGCCGACTCCGCCACGCTGGCCGGTGCCCACGGGTCTCCCCAACGGATCCACAGCTCATCGACATCGATCTCGCGATCTTCTGATGTCGGGTTGCGATCGTGGAGGTCGATGGCGTCGATCTTCGCAAACGCCTCGAGGCGCTGCGTGAATCGGTAGCCGAGATTGAGGGTGATCACCGACACCTCGAAGTGAGAGCCGGGTTCGACCGTTCGCAGAAAGACGTCGTCCTCGCCCACCGGGATCGACGCGGGAGGAAACGGATAGGGACTCGGAAAGCGAACGTCTTCCGAGTCTCGCCAGTTCACCTTGACCTCTAGCCCAAGATCAAAGCGACGCTCCTGATCTCCCGCAGCGGTATCCTGAGCGGCGAGGTCGGAGGCGACTACCAGGCTCACGAGCGTGGCGAGGGTGACGCCGAACCGACGCACGTTTCGAGACTTGCCTTCACGTTCTGAGATCACGACTCGACTCCGCTCGCCATCCGTCACTATTTTTGCTTGGGATCCGGCAGGGATCCGGTCTAAGGGATCCTGGATCTCAGGCCTTGGGGTGCAACCGCGAGGCGATGATACGTGACGTCCGCAACCATTCGGGCGCAACGTCCTTTCGAACCGCGATGGCTTTGCTAGCCTCCACCGCGATCATGGAGATGATCGTGCAGATCAGCCAGGGATCAGAGTTCCCGATCTCCTCAGACACTCCCAGTTCGTGTTTCCCGTTCACAACCCGAGGCTCCGTATGTCACTCGTCGACATCCCGGTCGAAGACACCTTCGGTGGAGAGCCGGTTGCCGGCGCCAGCGATCTACGCGCGGCGCTGCACTCTCGCTACCACGCGACCCGCCAGCTGAGTATCGCGCTCAGCGAGCCTCTCGCGCCCGAGGAGTACAGGATCCAGTCCATGCCCGACGTGAGCCCACCGTGGTGGAACCTGGGGCACACGACGTGGTTCTTCGCCAAGAACATCCTCGAACCGCGCACGAGCTACCGGCTGCCCGGCCGACTCGAGTACGCACTCAACTCCTACTACGAGACCCACGGCGACCGTGTGCCCAGGCATCAGAGAGGGCTGCTCTCGAGCCCGACGACACCTGAGGTCCTGGAGCTGCGCCGAGATGTCGATCAGCGGATGTCCGACCTCATCGCGGACACCGACGACGACGGCTGGGCCGATCTCGATTTCCTGGTCACGACAGGAATCCAGCACGAGCAGCAGCACCAGGAGTTGATGGTCACCGAGATCAAGCACATCCTCAGCGTCAATGCTCCGGGAGCGTGTCGCACCTATCGCGAGGGCGTACTCCCCACCACGAGTCCCTCCCCGCTCTCCTGGCACGCTGTGAGTGGTGGCTTGCGCCATTTCGGTAGCGACGACAGATCGTGGTGCTGGGACAACGAGCAACCTCGCCACCAGGCCTACAACCACGACTTCGAGATCTCCAGTCGTCTCGTGACGACGGCCGAGTACCTCGAGTTCATCGAAGACGGCGGCTACGAAGATCCGCTGCTGTGGCTGGCCAACGGCTGGGCCATCGGCTGCGAGCGCTCGTGGAGCTCGCCGCTGTACTGGTCGCAAGACCGCCGCACGGAGTTCACGCTGAGAGGCGAGCGCGAGCTCGACCCATGCGCTCCGATTCAGCACGTCAGCTACTACGAGGCTGATGCCTACGCGACCTGGCGCAGCCGTACCGACGCAGCGTACGAAGGTTGCCGACTCCCGACCGAGCGCGAGTGGGAGCAGGCTGCCAGCGAGCTGGGTTTTGCACCCGAGACCGGCAACCTGCTCGAGAGCGAACACTTCAACTCGGTTGCAGCGCCACCAGACTCGCAGCCCTTCGCGCAGGCCGCCGGCGACCTTTGGGAATGGACGTCGAGTCACTACGAGCCCTACCCCGGCTACCGGCCCTTCGAGGGTGACTTGATGGAGTACAACGGCAAGTTCATGGACAATCAGAGGGTCCTTCGGGGAGGCTCGTGTGCTACTCCGCGGTCTCACATCCGCTCCACGTATCGCAACTTCTGGCCTGCTGATACGCGATTTCAGTTCTCCGGAATCCGTCTCGCGCGCAGCATCTGACCCGGAGACCGCGGATATGACCGACGTGACACTCCTCGAGGGTCTCGAAACCACCCGTTCGATTCGCCGCTATGTGCTCGAGCCTCTACCCGAGGCCGACCTCAATCGCATCGTCTTCGCGGCCACCCGCGCCCCATCGGGAACCAACCGGCAACCGTTTCGGTTCATCTCGCTCAGCCATGAGGGCAAAGGAGCCGAGGCGCGCAAGCTGCTCGGTGAAGCCTTTCGCTCGAGCTGGGCCCAGAAGTGCCGCGACGAGGGCTGGGAGATCTCACTCGACGAGCGAGCCGATTCGCGCCGAGGGCGAATGCTCCAGGCCATGGAGCAGTACGTCACGAACTTCGAACGGACACCCGCGATCCTGCTGGCTTGTTTCAAACGCTACCGTCCGCTCAACCACGCCGAAGGCGCGTCGATCTTCCCGGCATGTCAGAACGTGCTGCTGGCGGCGCGAGCCCTCGGCTACGGCGGCTGCTTCTCCGGATGGCATTTTCAGGTGGAAGACGAGCTTCGCGAGCTGCTCGGCATCCCCGAAGACGTCGAGCTGTCGCTGACGATCACGCTCGGACGTCCCCAAGGCAGCCACGGGCCCGTGCGCCGTCGCCCGCTGGCCGAGCTGGTCTACGAAGACGCCTGGGAGTCCTCGCCGAGCTGGGCGGTTGATCCCCCGGGAACGCGGTTCACCCGGGGTGGACCGCCCGAGAAACAAGCCTGAGCGATCGGTGTCACGACGTCACTCGGCATCGCGCGTCCCATTCCGAGTCAAGACGGGTGCCTCCAGCTAGTCCTGGTTCTCCTTGACGAGCGCATCGAGTTCCCTCAAGGCCTCCTCGGTACGACCGAACTCGTTCAGCAGATCGCGAATCTTGAGCCGCAGCAGGTTGCGGCGAACCAGGTCGTCGGTATCCTCGAGAATTCGGCGCAGATGGTCGATCGCCTTCGAAGCTTCACCGCGCGCCTGATAGGTCTCGACGATCGACTCGATCGCCATGTGAAACACCGTCTCGCTCGACGAGACCATCTCGACGTACTCGCTCGAAAACTGGAAGTAGCGAGCCATCAGCTCGATGTACTGCGCCTGCTGCTGAGCCTCCTCCGGGAGCTGAGCGTGTCCGGGGACCGCCGAGAGCCCAATGACGCCCAGCACCAGCAGGGAGACGAGAGTGAGCAGAGAGACAGGAGAGAGAGGAGAGAGAGGAGAGAGGCGAGGGAGTCGATCCTGCGGTCGGCTCCGAACCGGAGCCAACGGGATCTGAGTCTTGGCATCATTCATCGAGAGAGCTCCGCTGTAGTCGTTCCGCGTTCTTGCTTGGCACAATCAGTTGGCGTATCGAAAGGAGTCGAGAGAGGCGAGGGGTGAGCGCATGCTCGTGCAGTCTCATTCGAGAGCCTGACGAAGAGCCGCCAGGCCCCGATGGAGATGGATCTTGACGGTACCTTCTCGGCACTTCATCGCCTGGGCAGCTTCCCGGGTCGAGAGTCCTTCGAGACAGCGAAGTACCACGACCTCCCGCTGTCGCCTGGAGAGTCTTCCGAGTGCTTTCGAGAGATCCCGGAGCTCGCCGACCGCCGGCGGTTCGACAGGCGGCGTGAGGGCCTCGATCGCTTCGTCGTGCGCCGGCGACTCGCGAGCGCCACGTCGCTGCTGTTCACGCGAGACGTTGAGGGTGACGCCGTAGACGAAGGTGCGGAAGCGAGCACGACGGCGCCAACGTCGTCGACTCTCGAGGAGGCGTAGAAAAACCTCTTGCGTAACGTCTTCGGCTGCCGTGTGTTCTCCCACCAAGCCCCATGCGACCCGAAACACGAAGTCGCGATGGCGCTCGAACAGAATCTCGAGAGAGCGGCGCTCGTTTCGAGCTGAAGCGAGGAGGTGCCAATCGGCATCGTCGGAGCCTGACTCCGACCTGGGCGTGACTTGAGACAGGGCACCCACGACCCCACAGTCCCCGAACGCTGGCTGCAAGGCCTGGGGACTCACGTCAGCCATGCTCTGGAGCGTTGATCGTACCCGGCGACGCGTGTCCTTCTTCAGGCGCCGCGTCGCGAGCTCTCGGCGAGGACCCGGGCCGCCAGGAGGGACGCAAACTCAGCCGTGGCCTCGGCACGCTGGGAGGACGCAGACTCAGAGTCAGTGGTTTGTCGGGGGCAACGCGGGTCGTCTTGGCAGCGAGGGCCGCCCTGCGCAGCTGAGCCAACTGAGCCGAAGGTGACGACGGCAGCGGAGCCGAGGTGACCGAGGCCCGCTCGCCACCCCCCCCGTCGCCCAACAGCCACTCGGACCGCGGCTCGGGGCGATCGATTCCAAACCAGTAGATGCCCAGCCCCACGGCTACGGTGAGCGCTGCCGCGACCGCCGCGAGCGGTCCCCCTGCAGTCCACTTCAGCCAACCGAGAGAAGGACGGCTCCTCTCGCGCTCGACCGCTTCGGCCAGTCGCTCCGGCAACTGGGTCGCCGAATGGCGAAGGCCGAAGTAGCTCGCTCGCGCGCCACCCAAGACTTGATTCGCGACCTCGAGACTCGACGCATGGTCGCGACACCCTGGGCAACCTTGGAGGTGCTCGCGCAGCGCGGCGTCGTCTCGAGGGTCGCCCTCGCCCGAGCGGCCTAGAAGACGATCCTCGAGGGCCGACCGAGTGCGTTCGCAGTCTTTGTTGGAAACGCTCATGTGGCTCCGTGGCGACGTTGGATGGCTTGTGTCTCTGGACTTCGAGAGAGCGGCCCAGGACTCACGAAAAGCTGGTTTCAAAAAACAGCGCAGGAACTTCCGCGTTCGATTGTTCCACGCAGAGGCCATCTTCCAGCCCGAGCTCGGACGACGGCCTTCTCACACATGAATGGTGCCACCAGGTGAATTGGTTGACATCCGCTTGGAATTCTTCAGTTCCGCTCGATCGTAGCCGCGGTCGCCGCCTTCCATGCGAGCTCCTCTCGAGTTCGAACGACGAGGGATTCCTGTGTCAACCAAACGGCCTGCTGGCGACATTCAGTTTCAGTATCCAGTCTCGAATTCAGTTTCAGTATCCAGTCTCGATCGGTCGGCTGCACACGGCAGTCCCGCGGCCTCAGCCACCACGTGAGAGCCATCACGAGAGACTGGTCTCGACACGGATTCGATCTCAATCCATCGCCTAGCCAGGAGATTGGCCCATGAAGCTCGCTCTCAGGTTTGCCCAAAAGCTCCCACCGACAGCCGAACGCCTCGAGTCTCGCCCCATGCCCCGCGGCAGAGCCGTTCTGACCGTGCTCGCTCTGATCGCGCTCGCGATGAGCTCGAGCGGTGCTGTCGTTGGCC
>JANQPS010000436.1 GCA_028285365.1 Thermoanaerobaculia bacterium
GTCGAGCGGCTCGATCCCGCGCTCATCGTCTACACGTCGGGGTCTACCGGTCGCCCCAAGGGAGCCATGCTCTCGCACTACGGACTCGCATTCGGCAGCCTGGTGCAGACCGAGCACTTCGGCGTCGAGCGCCCCAAGATCATCGTGAACTTCCCCATCGACCACGTCGCCTGCGTGGCCGACACCTGCTGCACCACCCTGGTGCGCGGGGGCACCATCGTCTTCCAAGAGCGCTTCGACCCGGCTGCCACCCTGGCTGCTATCGAGACCGAGCGCGCCACGCTCTGGGGTGGCGTGCCCACCATGCTCCAGCTCGCCCTCGATCTGAGGGATTTCGAGAGCTTCGATCTCTCGAGCGTTGAGGGAATCCTCTGGGGAGGAGCCGCCATGCCACGAGACGCTGTGGCTCGCCTCCAGCGGTTGGGTGCGCGGATGACGAGCATGTACGGCATGACCGAAACCTCTGCTCACGTGACGTATACCGAAGACGGCGCGAGCGTGGAGGTCCTCAGCGACACGGTCGGCAAGCCCGATCCGCGTTTCCCCTGCCGTATCGTCGACGACAGTGGCACCGAGTGCGCTGCCAACGAGGAGGGGGAACTCCAGTTTTTTGGCGACTACCTGATGCTCGGCTACTTCAACCGGCCCGAGGCCACAGCAGATGCCTTTACGAGCGACGGCTGGCTGCACACTGGAGATCTCGGCTACTGGCGCGACGACGGCAACATCGTCATCACCGGGCGCAAGTCAGAGATGTTCAAGTCGGGTGGCTACAACGTCTACCCGCGCGAGGTCGAGCTGGCACTCGAAGAACATCCAGGCGTTGCTCTGGCGGCAGTCATTGCTGCTCCCGACGACCTCTACCAAGAGGTCGGCCATGCCTGGGTGCTCAAGGCCCCAGGCACCGCTATCGAGCCTTCGGAGCTCGACCAGCACTGCCGTGCCCGACTGGCCAACTACAAGATCCCGAAGCTGATTCACGTCCGCGACGAACTCCCCATGCTCCCCGTCGGAAAAATCGACAAGAAGGCTCTGAGGAGACTGGCGGGCGACGGGGACTGAGTCCCAGGCCGACTCGAGTCCGAGGCGCCATGCGCTCCTGCTTCGGCCCTCAGAGATCGCCAGCGTCGAGATCCAGCAGCCAGTGTTCTGCGCCAACCTCTTCGGCAGATGGACTCTCGCCATAGACCGCGCGGTACCAGAGGATCGAGAGCATCGTCACTAGCTGACCCGGGGCACGCCGCCAGTGCGACAGGGTCGGATCCTCTCGCACGAACACGTTGTGAAGCAGCTCGTCCACCATGCCGCCGAGCGCTGATGCCACTCCAACCCCCTGTTTCCTGGCGGCGTCCGTCTGCCTGGCTCGCTTGACCAGACCCGAGGCCACCATCCGGTACCAGCGAGCGTTGTTGCGCATCGTCAACTCGTCGAACTCCGAATACTCGTCGCCGAGCTGGCGCATGCAGCGCATGAGTCCGATGTTGGCTCGGAAGTGGTCGACAGACGCCTGAGTCGACGACTGGATGCGCTGGTACGCCGTGCCCGAGCCGCCCGCGGGAAGCAGGAGTTCCAGGGTGCGCTCCCCCAACCCCTGAAGGACCTCGAACGTCACCTCACGCTTGTTGTCGAAGTAACGGTAGACGGCACCGTGAGACACCTTCGCCTCTTCAGCGATGTCCGACATGCGCAGGTCGTGGTACCCCTTTTTGGCGAGAATGCGTGAAGCCGCAGCCTTGATCCGAAGCCGGGTTCGCTCGCCCTTGGAGAGACCTCCGGCCTCCTGGACCTCCCGCGCCAGATACTCCGTGTAGTCGAGAAAGAGTCTTGGGGCCATGAATCGTTGGCAGCGACGGCTCAGTCCGGGAAGACCATCATTCCCAACCACACCGCAACCATTGCGGGCTTCTCTTCACCCTCGATCTCGACGCGGTTCTCCGAGGTCAGCAAGAAGTTGCCACCTCCGCGATGCTCCAGACCGATCACCTTGGTGTGATTGCGGATTCGGCTACCAACGGGCACCGGCGACATCAAGCGCACTCGATCGAAGCCGTAGTTGAAACCGTATGCAACACCCGGCGGGTACTCACTGCCTGTGGTCTCGCGCAGGAAATGGGTCAACATCGACATCGTCCAGAAGCCGAAGGCGATGGTGCCGTCGAAAGGTCCGTCGCGGCGAGACCTCTCTGGATCTATGTGCATCCAGTCCGGATCGAGGGTTGCTTCGCTGAACTGGTCGATGAGCTCCTGAGTCACCTCGACCCAGTCGGAGGCGCGGAATTCGCGGCCGTAGTACTGCCAGAGCTCTTCGATGCGTTTCTCGGGGCTGATCGTGGTCGTTTCCATGCAGGGATTATATGACATCGACGTCACTTTTCTCTTCATCTCACCGAAACCTCGTCGCGGCATCTTTCGTACCTCTCTTCGTACGTTTATGATAGTGACGTCACTTTTATGCTTGATTACAGCTACTTAGAACACCCCGGAATCCGCGGAGACAGGAGGCCCGGCATGAGCACTTCCACGAGAGACTCCTCGAGCACAGAGGGTACTCCCGGCTTCCCCTGGGACTACTTTGCCCTGGCCTTCGCCTTCACCTGGCTGTTCTGGGGACTCGCCTACCTCGTCATGAGAAATCGGCCGGCCGTCGAAGGCAATACCGAGGCCCTGCTCGAAGCTGCTCCACCCGCAATGCTGGCGATGGTCCTGGTTGGTGTTTTCGGCCCCTTCTTCAGCGCATTTGTCCTGACCGCGAAGCGCGAGGGTCGCCAAGGAGTCTCGGAGCTCTGGAAAAGCGGCTGGAAGGTCAAGCTCCCGCTACCGTGGCTACTCATCGCGCTCTTCCTCTTTCCGGCCGTCCGAGTCGCCTCGCTGCTGGCTTCCGGCGCCGGAGTCTCTTTC
>JANQPS010000460.1 GCA_028285365.1 Thermoanaerobaculia bacterium
GTCGAGCGACGGCACGGCGTACATGAAATGGTCGATCCGCGTCATGTTCTGTTGATCTCCTCGGCAGTCCTGGTCCGCGCTCGCACCGTGCGATTGCAAGGTCGACACAGGCTACACTGCCGCTGATGCCCCTCGAGCCAGGAACCTCCCTCGGGTCCTACGAGATCCTCTCGCTGCTGGGTGCGGGCGGCATGGGAGAGGTCTATCGCGCTCGCGACGCCACCCTCGATCGGGAAGTCGCGATCAAGGTGCTGCCCGACGAGCTGGCCCAAGACGATGAGCGGAGCACCCGCTTCGAGCGTGAGGCCAAGGCCCTCGCGGCGCTCAACCATACCAACGTCGCCACCCTGTTCGGATTCGAGTCGGCAGAGGACACGAGCTATCTCGTGATGGAGCTGGTCGAAGGTGAAGACCTCTCCCAGCGGCTGGCCCGCGGACCTCTCGAGCCGGACGAAGCCGTTCCCCTGTTCGTCCAGATCGCCGAGGGCCTGGAGGCGGCACATCTCAAAGGCATCATTCACCGCGACCTCAAACCCGCCAATCTGAAGATCACGCCGGACGGAGTCGTCAAGATCCTCGACTTCGGCCTGGCTCGAGCCGCCGAGGGTGAATCCGAGTCGTCGGCTCTTTCCGACTCGCCCACGCTCACACTGGCCGCGACCCAGAAGGGCCAGATCCTCGGGACAGCCGCCTACATGGCGCCCGAGCAGGCCAAGGGCCGGCAGGTCGACAAGCGAGTCGACGTCTGGGCGTTCGGAGCCTGTCTCTACGAGGCGCTGAGCGGCCAGCGAGCCTTCCCAGGAGACTCGGCACCCGAGACTCTCGGCAAGGTGCTCGAGCGCGAGCCGGACTGGTCGCATCTGCCGCGCGACACGCCTCGTCATCTTCGTGAGCTGATCGAGCGATGTTTGCGCAAGGAACCGCGTCTCAGACAACGTGACATTGGTGACGTCTGGCTCGACCTGACACGAGAGATCGGCCCACCGGCGACGCAGACCGCATCTGGTGACCGCTCGCTGCTGCTGCCGGCGCTGGGACTCTCTTTGTTGACTCTTCTCCTCGGCTTCGTGGGCGGCCGAATCGCGAGCGGTTCACTCGACGAGTCGCGCTCGTCTTCGGGGGAGACAACGGACCAGAAGCGTTTCGTGCTGCCACTCGCCGCCACACCGGCACTAGACCTCTCAGGCGACGCCAGCTTCATTGCGCTGTCACCCGACGCTCGACACGTCGTGGTCGTCGCCATCGGCAGAGACGGTGTCAACTCACTGTTCTGGAGAGAGCAGGACAGTCTGGACTTCGTCGAGCTCGAGGGCACTCGAGACGCTATCTCACCCTTCTTCTCGCCGGACTCTCAGTGGCTTGCGTTCTTCACCTTCGCGGGCGAGCTCAAGAAGATCGAGCTCCCCGGTGGCCGTGCCGTGACGCTGCTCGAAGACATCAGGAACTCGGAATGGGCTTTTGGCTCCTGGGGTGACGACGACGTGATCGTCACGGGAGTCTTCACCGGAGGACTCTCGCGAGTTGCCGCTGATGGAACCGGCTTTACCCAGCTGACGGCGCCCGAGAGAGGTTGGCATTCGCGTCCCGAACGCCTCCCGGACAGCGACTACTTCCTCTTTCAAGCGCAGACAGAGCCCGAGGGACTGCGCATCATGGCTCGATCTCTCAGCGGCGACAGCACGTTTGTGGTCGTCGAAGAGGCCGGCGAGCCTCACTTCATCGCACCGGGCTACCTGGCGTTCAGAAGACGCGGCACGGTCCTGATCGCACCTTTCGACCCGGTCGAGGCCAAGATCACCGGCGCGGCCGTGCCCCTCGACCTGCCGATCCACATCGAATCTCAGGAGTACCCGGACGGCGTCGCACAGGTCGACTTTTCGCAAACCGGAGACCTCGTGTTCCTACCGGAGCTCGACGCCGAACGCGCGGCGCGCGTCGTCGAATGGGCCGCTATGGACGGGTCTCGAACTCCCGTCGGCAGAACCAGGAGCTGGAGGAATCACGCCATCTCCCCCGACGGGCAGACTATCGCGCGAACCTTCTGGGAGGGCGGCGAAGCCGTACTCGAGCTCATCGACTACGACAACGACGTTCCGACACCGGTGGCGCGGGTCCCGGCCCACATGCACACCAACCCCCTGTGGTCACTCGACGGCCAACACTTGTACTTCGGCGGCACCTCCTACGCGACGGGGATTCTCTATCGCGTTGCGATCGGCAGCTCGGATTCCCCGGAGGTCGTGCACGAAGCTCCGAGCTCGTGGGGCGCCTCCCCTTGGTCGATCAACGGAGAAGGAGTCATCGCCTTTTCCACGTACCAGCGAGACTCGGGAAACGACATTCAGTTCTTCTCGACGGTCGACGATGAAGAAATCCCTTCACGTTTCAGCAGCGATGCCCACGAAGGACAGCCATCGTTCTCGCCCGATGGCCAGTGGCTGGCCTACAGGTCGAACGTCTCCGGGGACCACAGGATCTACGTGGCCCGCTACCCGTCGGGCGACGACAAGACGCCGATCTCGATTGAGCGCGCCAACGGCCCCATGTGGTCGCGAGACGGCAGCAGTCTCTTTTTTGGTGTCGACTCCTTCCCCAGCCAGTTCGTCAAGGTCGACCTCGAGCTGGGCTCTCCGGTGAGAGTCGTCGACAGGGACATTGTGCTCTCAGGGGCCCACGACTGGACCACCGACACAGTCAGAGGTTGGTATCTGGACCCCGTCGAGGAGCGCCTTCTGGTGCTCCGTAGGCCAGTTTCAGATCTCTACGAGAACACCGAACCGATCTACGTCCAGAACTGGATGGCACGCCTGCCCTGAGTCTGCCGAAGGGCCTGCCCTGAGTCTGCCGAAGGGCTTGCCCTGAGTCTGCTCGCTTCGAGATCCAGCGCTCCGGCGTCACGGCTGTTCTCATTCCAAGAGGCGATGGGTCCGTCCTGGTGACTCCCACCAGCGGACAAGGTAACGAATGGTGCTGCGACGGTCTCGCGGTGGCGACTCGAGACGACCCTCTCGAGGTCCCTCCTCCGCGCCGGCCGCAGATCTCGCTGCGACCGAACGCCATCGACCGGCACTCCGTCGGGATGACGTCTCAGGGGAAGCGTCGCCAGAAACCTAGACCAGCGCGCCACATCAACGCTCCCGGAGCCCTCCCGGAGTTTTGCCAAAGGCAAAACTCCCAAGCAACGCGCCAGCGTTGCCCGAACCTTTCGGGACCACGTCACGTAGAACGGGACGAACGACCTCGGAATCACTTGCATGCTGCACCTGCGCCTCGCTCTTCGTTCGCTGCTTCGTACCCCACTGGTCACTGTCGTTGCAGTGTTGTCCCTCGCTCTCGGCATCGGCGCCAACGGCGCGATCTTCACGATCTTCGAGTCCATGGTCCTGCGGCCCATCCCGGTCGCCCAGCCTGATCGCCTCGTCGCATTCGAAGACACGGGGCCGCGATCCGGCTCGATATCTCAGAACAGCGCTGGTGTGCACGTGTTCAGCTACCCCATGTTCCGGGATCTGCAACAGCAGCAGACGCCCTTCGAGGGGATCGCGGCACACCGGGTGTTCGGCGCCAATCTCGCGTTTCAGGGCGACACGCTCAGCGGCGGCGCCACGATGGTTTCCGGCAATTACTTCGATGTCCTCGGACTGCAGCCCGCACACGGTCGACTGTTTACCGAAAACGACGACAAGGCTCCCGGCGCGAACCCGCTCGCAGTGCTCGCGTTTCGCTACTGGCAGGACCGTTTCAACAGCGATCCCAGCGTCCTCAATCGATCGATCACCGTCAACGGCCACCCGATGACGATCGTCGGAGTGGCGCCGCGCGGCTTCGAAGGCACCACCGTCGGTAGCGAGCCGCAGGTCTACGTCCCGATCAGCATGCGCGAGCAGATGAGCCCCGGGTGGGAAGGCTTCGACAACCGTCGCAGCTACTGGGTCTACCTGCTGGCCCGCCTCGAGGAGGGTGAGACGGTCGACTCGGCCGAGACCGCGATCAACGTGGCCTACAGCTCACTGATCCAGGAGGTCGACGCTCCGCTTCAGACCAACTTCAGCGAGCAGCGCATGGCGCAGTTCATGGACAAGTCCATCGAGCTCGCGCCAGGAAGTCGTGGTCAGAGCAGCATGCAGGAAGAGATGGGGCGGCCTCTGCTGCTGCTCCTGGGCGTCACACTGTTCGTGCTGCTGATCGCCTGCGCCAACATCGCCAACCTGCTCCTGACCAAGGCAAGCAACCGCACCAGCGAGATCGCGGTCCAGCTCTCGATCGGCGCCAGTCGACATCACGTCGTGGCTCAGCTGGTCGCCGAGTCGCTCGTTCTCGCCTTCCTGGGAGCCGCGCTCGGGCTCGGAGTCGCGCGCGCAACCCTCACCGGCATTCTGTCGATCCTTCCCTACGACTCCAACTTCAGCGCGCTTCTGACCATTGGACCGGCAACCTGGGCCTTCATGGTGGCGCTCGCGATCCTCACGGGACTCGTGGGCATCGTGCCGGCGTGGCACACGACCCGCACGGATCTGGTCAGCGCCCTCAAGGGACTCGGCTCCCAAAGCAGTGCTTCCGCCGCAACCGGTCGCTTCCGAACGGCCCTTGCGACCCTGCAGATCGCTCTGTCGATGACCTTGCTGATCTCGGCCGGTCTGTTCACGAGGAGCTTGTTCAACGTCACTTCCGTGGATCTCGGTTTCCGGACGGACACTCTGTCCACGTTCACCATCTCACCGGAACTCAACGGCTACTCGAACACCGAGTCGGCAACGCTCTTCGCGCGCATCGAAGAGGAGCTACGAGTTCTTCCCGGCGTCAACAGCGTCACGGCGTCCCTGGTTCCGCTGATCGCAGGCGACAACTGGGGCAACAACGTCTCGGTCGAGGGCTTCGAAGACGGGCCTGACATCGACTCCCAGGCGCGTTTCAACGCAGTGGGAACCGACTTCTTTCGAACCCTGGGAATGCCCCTGGTCTCCGGCCGCGAGTTCGAGCTCGGTGACATCGACGAAACTCCCAAGGTCGCCATCGTCAACGAGGCTTTCGCGCGCAAGTTCGAGCTGGGCGCAACCGGCAACGACGTCGTCGGCAAGCGCATGGCGACCGGCGGCACCGACGAGCTCGACATCGAGATCGTCGGATTCGTGAAGGACGCGAAGTACAGTGCCGTCAAACAGGCAGTGCCACCGGTCTACTACATCCCGTATCGCCAGAACGACGGTGGCGTCGGGACGATGAACTTCTACGTGCGCGCCCAGAGCGACGCCGAAGCCATCCTCCCCATGCTGCGCAACGTGGTTTCGGGACTCGACGATTCGTTGCCCATCGAGAATCTCGTCACGATGAAGCAGCAGGTGCGCGACACTCTGATCCTGGATCGCGTGCTCAGCACGTTGTCGGCCGCTTTTGCCGTCCTCGCCACGATTCTCGCGGCCGTGGGCCTCTACGGTGTCCTCGCCTACGCGGTAGCGCAGCGCACGCGCGTGATCGGTCTGCGCATGGCTCTCGGTGCCGACGGCGGCCGTGTCCGCAGGCTGGTGCTGAGACAGCTGAGCTGGATGGCGATTCCGGGGGCAGTCGTCGGCACCCTGGCCGCGCTCGGGCTGGGTCGCGCGGCCGCCTCGCTGCTCTACGAGATGCGTAGCCACGATCCGGGAGTCTTCGCCGGCGCTGCGGTGTTGCTGGTCGGCGTCGCGATGATCGCCGGACTGATTCCGGCCGCTCGAGCATCGCGAATCAGTCCGATGGAGGCTCTGCGCGACAAGTAGTGGCCCGCTGAGATCCCTTCAGCAGCAAGGCAGGTTTCTCAGAATCGTCTGACACCCCCGGGGAAGTTTTCTCGCTTCTACAGTGAGAAGCCGCACAATTCGTCTCACGGGAGGACCGTTCATGATGTTCTCGACACGCCCCTCGAGCTGCCGGGGAGCTCTCCTGGCCGCTTGCTTGCTAACCGTCACCAGCGTGCAGGCTCAGCCCGGGGGCTCGACCTCGGATCCTCCGACCGATGGCACCGGGCTACAGTCGGGGTTGCTGTTCGGCCTCCCGTTCGGGGGACCGATCGACATCTCTGGCGACCAGGCCACCGCCGTCTTTCCGGACTACCTGTTGGCCAGTCCCACGGACAACTGGTCGGCCGCAACCTTTATCGGCACCACTCTCGTCGACCGGGCACCCGACACCGGTCAGATCAACGGGACCGGTGGCACCATCGGTGATCCACCTGATCCTGGTCTCTCGGGAATCGAAGATCTGGAGGGGGTCACGGTGCTCCAGAGTGGTACCGAGGTGACACTTCAGTTCCTGTTCAGGGAGATTGGACCTCCCGGACCGGTGGGCGCTGGGGTCTTCTTCGATTGGAATGGTACCGCCCACGAACGGATCCTGGGGCTCTTGCCCATTGCCAACTCGATTGACGGCTGGGTGCCGTACGCCAATGGCCTGGGCGGTGGTTTCCCCTACACATCACAGGCGTACTACGACATCGCCCACGTCACGGTCGACCAGAACGCCGGCACGATCACGGCCACCATCACGGTTGCCGGCACCATCCCGACACCGCCGCCTGAAGTCTCGGGATCACCGTCCGTCACTCCGGCCTGGGCCATCCTCCTCGACTCTGACGGCGACCCCTCGACCGGCAGCCCTCAAGGTGGTTTTGATGCCTTGCTGACCGCGTCCTACAGCCCCGGAGGGCTCCTGCAGGGCTCGACCCGAACGTACAACGGAACCTACTTCGAGAGCGCGGCGGGAACTCCCGCGGTCAGCGTCTCTGGCGACTCGGTGACGATCTCGTTCAGTGCTGCGGCTTTTGGAGTCCAGACCGGCTACCGCTGGACCGCGCGCTCCGATCTCGTGCTTTCTGACGGCACCCCGGTCGGCCCTGACGACTACTTCTTCTTTCAGACTGACGGAACCGCAATTGTCGAAGAACCGATCCAGGCTGACGACTTCAACGACGGAACCCTGAACGGCTGGGACGCTATCGTCCAGTAGGTGGTCTCCAGTAGTTCCTCGCGGTTTCAGTTTGGGTATGCTCCCGCCTCACCGACCTGAGCCGGGAGCGCACGATCTCACGTCCTACCTTCGTCCTCGACCGCAACCCGATCGCCTTCGAAGAGGGTGACAGCCTGCTCGTCGCCTTACTCCGTGCAGGCGAGCACCCCACGGGCGGCGGTTGCCTCTGCCACGACGGTGACTGCAACCACTGTGTCGCGACGGTCGACGGGGTGGCCTACGTTCGCACCTGTCAGCGTCCGGCTTTGCCGGGCGTGGTCGTGGAGAGCCAGCATCAGGGCGGCACCACGCCACCCCTGCCTCTCGATATTCCGCAGAAACCGGCGGTCGAGACTCGTCACCGCTTTTGCGACACCGTCGTCATCGGCGGCGGCAGCGCCGGTACCGAAGCGGCAGACGCGGCGCGCTCCGAGGGTCACGATGTCGTGGTGCTCGATGCCGGCGCGGGCGAAGAGGTCATCGGCGTCTACCCAGGCCCTCTGGTGGTCGCACGAGTCCAGGAGGGGCCCTCAAGCACCACCCTTCAGGTTCAGCCGCGCGAGCAAGTGATCGTGGCGACCGGCGCCAGCGCGATTCAGCCGATCGTGCCAGGAAGCGAGCTGCGCGGCCTCCTCACTCCTGTCGCGGCGCAGCACATGCTCGACTCAGGGATCGATCTCGGTCGGTCCGTCGTCGTCGGGACCCACCCGACCCAGCTCGACCTCCCCCATGAATCCGGCGAGCTCGTTCGTTTCGAAGGAGACGCACGAGGCCAGCTGGTGGCTGTGGTCCTGCAGGACTCGGACAACCAGCGACGCGTCGAATGCGACACCGCGGTGGTCAGCCTGGGATTCACTCCGCGCAACGCCCTCGCCCGGATGGCCGGTGACACGCCGGTGCAGGTAGTCGGTGACGCGGCCCTCGAAGGCGACCTGCCAAAGTGTCCTCCAGACGGCATCTTCTGTCCCTGCTCCGGCGTCACGATGGACGACCTCGAAGGTGTCGTCGAAAGGGGGTTTGAAGAGCTCGAGCTCGTCAAACGAGCCACCCTCGCCGGAACCGGGACCTGCCAGGGCAGCACGTGCCTGCCCTACATCCGGAGTTTTCTCTCCGAGCGCGGCGCCGACCTGCAGCCCCCGTTCACGGCCCGCCCCGTCAACCGCCAGTTGACTCTCGGCGAGATCGCCTCAGGTGCCTACGATCATGCGACACCCCGCACCGAGCTCGACGCCGAGCACCGAAGGTTGGGCGCTCACATGGAGCGCGCGGGCGGCTGGTGGCGACCCTGGACCTACGGAGAGCCAGATGCCGAGTACTGGGCCGTTCGTTCGGGCGTCTCGGTCTGCGATGTCGGCACGCTCGGCAAGATGCAGATCTCGGGTCCGGACGCACTGCGGCTTCTCGAATGGATCTATCCGACCAAGGTCGCAACGCTCAAAACCGGGCGGACCCGCTACGTCCTGATGCTGGACGAGCGCGGCTACGTACTCGACGACGGTCTGGTCGCAAAAGAGTCGGAGACGCGCTACACGCTCACCTTCACGAGTGGCGGCTCCAGCTTTGCCGAGCTGTGGATCCGTGACTGGGCTGAAGGCTTTGGCCTCGACGTCCGGATCCTCAACCAGACGGCGTCGCTGGGCGCCATCAACGTCACCGGTCCCCTGGCAGCCAGACTCCTGGCTCGTGCCGGGGTGGAGAAGCTGCCGGGCTTTGCAGCGTTCAGGCGAGACACGGTGTGCGGCATCGACTGCCAGATCTTCAGACTCAGTTTCACGGGTGAGCTGTCGTACGAGCTGCACCACCCCGCCGGCCACTCGGTCAACCTGTGGCGACGACTGATCGAGCTGGGCGAGGACCTGGGGATCCGTCCTCACGGACTCGACACGCTCCTGGGGCTGCGTCTCGAGAAAGGCCACATCGTCGTCGGCCAGGACACCGACTACGACTCCACGCCGAGACGCATAGAACACGAATGGGCGGTCAAGCTCGACAAACCCGACTTCGTCGGCCGAGAAGCCGTCGTGCGCACCAACTCCGTTCCGCTCGATCGAAAGCTCGTCGGCCTGGAGCTCGAGCCGGCAGGCGCTGAGGCCCCGATCCAAGGAGCCAGTCTCTACGACGGCGACCGCTACGTGGGCTACGTCACGTCCAGCGCCGACTCGCCAGTCCTCGGCAAGGCCGTGATGCTGGGCTGGGTCGACGTCGACGACGCCGGCGAGCCGCCGCCGAACGTACGAGTCGGCGGCGCGGCGGCACGAGTGGTCGCACCGTCCTTCTACGACCCCGACAACTTGCGGGCCCGGGCCAAGGTAGACGTCGCAGCCCTTCGTGAAGCCGAGGCCGCAGGCGCCACCTTCTCTGCCAGCGTGCCCGGGCCCGCTCTGACACCGACGTTCGAACGCCTCGAGGCGACTCGGATCGTCACCACACCGGAGGCGCTCGACGAGGCGCTCGGCGAGGGCAACGCGGCATCCCTCCAGGGCGCACGCGCCATGCGGACAGCGGCGGACGAGGTCCTCGTGCTGGGTAAGGTCGACCTGATATCGATCCGCGAGTCCCTGCGGGACGAGCACTGCATCGTCCTCGAAGAGACCAGCCTCGCGGGCCGCTGGATCGACGCCGAGCTCGCCGCCGAGATGCTCGAGCGCACCTGCGCATGGGAACGTCCCGGTGAGCGCCCGGCCTTCGCTCAGGGTACGGTGGCCGACATTCCGGTGAAGCTCTGGTTCGAAGACGATCGAGTCCAGTTTGTCGTCTCGAACGCCCTCGTGCTCGACCTCGAGGAGCGCCTCGGATGAACGAGTACGTCGAGCGCAAGGTCACCTTCACCTGGTCCGAGCCCAGGTCGAGCTACGACGTCGTCATCGTTGGCGGTGGAGGTCACGGGCTGGCAACCGCCTACTACCTGGCCACCCGTCACGGCATCACCAACGTGGCCGTCCTCGAGCGTGGCTACATCGGCGGCGGCAACTCCGGTCGCAACACGACCGTGATCCGCTCGAACTACGGGATCCCGGAAGCCGTGCGCTTCTATCAGCGCAGCGTCGAGCTCTACGAGGGCCTGGAGGAAGAGACCGACCGCTTCCTCATGCACGACAAGAAGGGTCTGCTGTGGCTCGCCCACACCGAAATGGGTGCGCGCGCGGAGCGAGCCCGGGCTGAGGTCAACACCGCGTTCGGAGCCAAGACCGAATACGTCGAGCCCGCGCAGATCAAGGAGATCTGCCCCCAGATCGACCTCACTGGTAACGGCAAGTGGCCGGTCGTTGGCGCCAGCTACCACTCGGGTGGTGCTACCGCCCGGCACGACCGCGTGGTCTGGGCGCTTGCCGAAGGCGCGATGAACCGGGGGGTGCACGTCCATCAGCGCACCACGGTCACCGGATTGGTCAAAGACGGCGAGCGCGTGGTCGGGGTGGCAACTGACCGCGGCACGATCGGCGCGGGTACGGTCTTGTCGGCTACCGGCGGCTGGGTCACGCGGTTGGCAGAGATGGCGGGTCTGCGCTTGCCGATTCGCAGCCATCCGCTGCAGGCGTTCGTGACCAATCACTACGAGCTGCAGTTCCCGTCGCTCCTTTCGTCTGGCGACCTGCTCTTCTACGTCTCGCAAACCGCACGCGGCGAAATGCTCATGGGAGCGGAGCTCGATCCTCAACCGAGCTACTCGACCCGGGCCGGCCACCCCTTCATCCAATCGTGCGCTCAGCGCGCGATCACTCTGCTCCCGTTCTTGCGCGATCTTCGGGTCCTACGCCAGTGGACGGGCATCTGTGACATGAGCCCCGACTATTCGCCGATCATGGGAACCACCGGGGTCGACGGGTTCCTCGTCACCACCGGCTGGGGCACATGGGGCTTCAAGGCCATCCCCGCAGGCGGCGAACAGATGGCCGAGCTCATCGCGACTGACGAGACCCCCGAGCTCATCGCTCCCTTCTCGCTGGATCGCTTCGCGCGGGATCGTACCCTCGCCGATCGCGGTTCCTCGGGTACCCACTAGAACTGTCGCGCTAACCTTCGACCATGAGCCTCACTCTCTACTGCCATCACTGCCGCGGCAAGCGCCCACTGAGCGACTTCGTCTACGGCGAGATTCCGAAGGTTCCAGACTCCCTCACCGACCCAGTGGAGCGCGACCTGGACCGTGGGTTCATGCACGACAACGTCGAAGGTGTGGTCGTCGAGCGGTGGTTCTGCCACGGGGGCTGCCACAGGTGGATCACGGTACGAAGAGACACACGCAACGACACGGTCCTCTCGCCCGAGACCTGAGCGAGCTGCCGCGGGCATGCCGACAACCGTCAAGCTCGACGAGTCTTTTGCGAGCGAACCCGACGCTCTCTGGCAGATCGTGGGAGACGTCTGCAGAGCCGACTGGGTCCCCGCGGTCACTTCGATCACGGTCGACGGCGACATTCGGCGCATGCAGATGGCTGGCGCGGGTACGGTCGCCGAACAGATCTTCGAACGAGACGAGACGGCTCGCCGACTGGTCTACGGCGTCGTCGAATCTGACGCTCCATTGACCCACCATCGCGCCTCGCTCGAGGTCCTCGCCGGCGAAGACGGCAGTCGCCTGGTCTGGGAGACGGAGGTGGAGCCAGAAGCCGTCGTTCCTTTCATCCGTCAAGCGATGGCTGCCAGCGTGGCCCGCCTGCGAGAGCTCCTGGGCGGCTAGGTCCCAGCACGCGACGCGTTCGCGACATGCGCTACAGCAGGACGAGCAGCGGCTGCTAGGGTGGAATCGTGAGCGACCCGCAGAGCCAGCGCAGCGTCTACGCGCTCGACAACGTACGCCTGGAGCTTCCGGTGGCGACCGCTGGCAGCAGGACGTTGTCAGCTCTCTTCGACTACACACTGCTGGCCCTGGTGGTGACCTTTGTCCTGTTTGCCGGCCTGTTCGGCGCCATTGCCCTCGGCCTCTTCGACAGCGCTTCGGCAGCCTGGATCGTCACCCTGATCGTTCTCGGTCTCTTCCTGGTCGAGTTCGGTTTCTTCATCTCTCAAGAGCTGTTCCTGGGTGGTCAGACGCTCGGCAAGCGGATCCTCGGACTCCGGGTCGTCTCGAATCGCGGCGGAC
>JANQPS010000472.1 GCA_028285365.1 Thermoanaerobaculia bacterium
GTTCGTAGAGGGCGTCCCCGACTCGTCGTGTTCGCAGGAGTTCGCGTGCAAAGTCGTAGACGATCTCTTCGTCCGGGTCATCGAACCGAGGCCTTTCGCCGGCCCGGAGCGCGCTGATGACGTCATCCGCAACGCCCTCGCGACGAGCAATACGCTCGTGCGCCCAGCCCTCGAACTGTGCTCGCCATTCACAGGCCATGACCAGGATGGCGACCTCGATGACGTTCTTCGGCAGCGAGTTCGAGAAGCGCACACCCTCACCCAGCGCCGAGATCCGGCCTCCGAGCTCCGGGCTGTGAAGCCAGGCGTTGAAGGGGCCCACGAGAGCGCCCTGCTCCGTGGTGAAGCCTTCACCACCGCGTGGGCCGCCGAGGATGCTGTCGTAGAGGAGGCGCTGAGCCTCGTCGAGGAGATCAGGGGTGAGGAGAGGAATTCGGCTCATGCTCGCGAGGATAGGCGAAAGCGCGCCGCGCTGGCGAGCGCGCGAGCAGCGGCACTGTTCGCCGGGGCGATCGGCTAGATACCGGGGCTACACGACCCTGGGAGCTGATGTAGCTGGGCGCGCGACCCCCATCACGCAAGTCCCACGAGTGTCGAACCCCTGCAGTGCCGGGGCGTGCTGGAGCTCCGGCGCGAAGGGTTCGAGACTCGTATGAGCACCCAAGGTCTTATGGACCGAAGGTGCGGGGAAGATGTAGCTGGGCGCGTGATATTCATCACGCAGCCCACGAGTATCGAAACCCGTGGTGGGTTTGGGCGTGATGAGCCCTTAAGGATCGGGTTTCGAGACTCGTAGGAGCACCGGAGGTCCTTTTGGACCGAAGGTGCGGGGAAGATGTAGCTGGGCGCGTGATATTCATCACGCAGCCCAGCTACGCGTTGTCTTTGCGGTGCCGAATCTCGCCGAACACCTCGGCGTCGCTTGCTGACTCCATTCCCAGGTGGGCACGGATTGCCGGATCGGCGGCACGCAGGAACGGGTTGGTGCGACGTTCCTCACCCAGAGTCGACGGGATGGTGGGTTGGTCGTTGGCGCGGAGCTCTTCGATCTGGGCGAGGCGCTGCTCGAGCTCTTCGTTTTCGGGGTCGACGGTGACCGCAAACTGTGCATTGGAGAGGGTGTACTCGTGGCCACAGTAGACGCGGGTGTCGTCGGGAAGATCCGAGAACTTCGAGAGCGAGTCCCACATCTGGGCCGGGGTGCCTTCGAAGAGGCGTCCGCATCCGAGCGCAAAGAGGGTGTCGGCACAGAACAACGCCTTGGAGTCCTCGAAGTAGAGACTCATGTGACCCGCGGTATGGCCGGGCGTCTCGAAAACCCGGGCAGTGGCCTCGCCGACCGACACGGAGTCCCCCTCGGCGAGCTGCTCGTCGATGGCGGGTATCTTGTCGGCTTCGGCCGCCGGCCCGATCACCCTGGCTCCGGTCTTTGCCTTGAGAGCCTCGATTCCGGCAGTGTGGTCACCGTGGTGATGGGTGGCGATGATCAGGTCGAGCTTGCCGTCGGCTCCGAGTTGTTCGAGAACGTCGTCGACGACGGGAGGGTCGACGACGGCAGTCGTGCCGGTCGCTGTGTCCTTCAGCAGATAGAAGTAGTTGTCGCTCAGGGCGGGTAGTACGGTGATCTCGAGCTCGGACATGGTGATCTCCTCAGCGGCCCTGGTGTCAGGCGAGGCCGCGGGTTCTGAAGGTGGGGAACTGCGCCGACTACTCCGACGGGAGGGCTGGGTCGGCGGCTCCATCGATGTCGAAGACGTAGAGTTGATCCTGGTCGCGGATGTAGAGCCGTTTCTGATGGATCATCGGATGGCTCCAGGTGTTGGCCTGTGGCCGCGGTAGCGAGAAGCGCCCCCGCTCGCGATAGGTCTGCGGATCGACGTCAGCGAGAGCGACCGTGCCTCTCTCGCTGAGCAGGTAGAGGCGCCGGTCGGCCAGGATGAGGGAGCCTTTCCCGACGCTGCGGTCGCGCCACAGGATCTCGCCGTCGGCAAGCCGCATGGCAGTCAGCACACTCCCCGAGAAGCCATAGAGCACACCGTCTGCAAGCACTGACGTGGAGTGGTGATTGCGCATCGAGTTGGTGAAGTAGCGCTCTTCCACTCGGTAGCCGGCCGCGTGGCTGCCAGAGAGCTGGAGCGTCCCGGCACCGGTTCCGTAGTCGCTCGAAACGAAGAGGAGATTCTCCTCGGGGGAGAAGATCGGGGTCGCGGCGTTGGCTGTGTTGTTGGCGGCTCGGCCGTAGTCCCAGAGCAGCTCCCCGTCACCGAGGTTGACGCCCAGCGCACGAGTGTGGGTGAAGAACACTGCCTGGCGGCCGCCACCGTGTTCGACTTCGATGGCCGACGAGTAGCCGGCCGGATCACCCTGCGACGTCCACACGGTGTCTCCGCTCGCACGGTCGAGAGCCACGACGGAGGCGCGTCTTCCGCCCGCATTGACCAGGACGAGGTCGTCGGTAACCAGTGGCGACTCGCTGTATCCCCAGCGTGGCGTGCTCGCTCGGAATCTGCGAGTGACGTCGACCTGCCACAGGGGCTCGCCGCTCTGGAGGTCGGCAGCGATCAGGCTTCCGTTGGCTGCGAGTGCGTAGATGACTCTGTCTCGGATCGTGGGCGTTCCACGCGGGCCGTCACCCTGGTCGTTGCGGAAGATCGGTCCGTTTTCGGTCCGCCACCGGATGATGCCGCTGCTGCGGTCGATGGCCATCAGCCACTCGCGCCTTTCGCGTGCTCCCTGGGTGACGAGCAGGTCACCGGTCGCGGCAATCGACGAGTAGCCCAGACCCAACCCTCGGATGACCTGCAGCCGGTCGGGGCCTTCGCTCGGCCATTGGGCCGTCAGTCCGCGCTCGTGAGAACGACCGTCGCGATCGGCTCCGCGCCATTGACTCCACTCGGTGGCGGCGTCGGACGTCGTTTGCGCGACGGTTGGAACGGTCGAGAACACAGTGGTGCAGGCCGCGGCGGCCAGGACTGCCAGGGCACGGAAGAGAGAACGCGAAGTGTTGCAAGAGCTCGACATGGGGCCAGTCTACCGAGGTTGCGGCGCCCGGGTGCTGGCGGGCGAGCTCCGCTGGTCGGTGGGCGAGCGCGGGCGAGCGGAAGCGAGCACGAGCATCGACACGAGCAGCAGACCAACCGCGGTCGCGACGTCGCGCGCGGGCGCGTGTCGGTGCCACTCGTCGACCCGAATCGTCTCGCCGTCGAGGAGGACGCCACGTATGGAGACCCGCGCACTGGATGGCAGATCGAGACCCAGGACCTCGAGCGGTCTGTCGTCCATGGTCCAGAGGGCGCCATGCCCCTGCTCGTCGACGATGTAGTGCGCGCGGTACATCTCGACGGCGAGGTTGGACTGCGTCCAGCGCGCTCTGAAGGCGCCAACCGAGTGGTTGCCGGCCTGCTCTGGTGCGCTCATCAGCGCGAGTGGCAGCAGGACGTACGAGGCTGCGGCACCACCTCCCAGCATCCATCGCTGTGCGTCCGGTAGGCGGAGCTGTAGATCGTGGGGGCGCACGCGCCACCACTTGACGATGAGCCAGCCAGACAGGACGAGCCCCGCAAGAGTCACAGCGCTCACGATGGCGCTCTCTGGCCAGAACAGGTCGAAGCGGACGAGTCGCCACGAAAACGGAGCCAACAGGTGAACCCCGTTCCCCCACTTGATCTCGGTGGCGTCCAGCAGCAGATGAACGAGAGAGCTGAGGGCGAGGATCTGAAAGATCTTCCAGCGATCTCGCGTCAGCTGGGCCACGCCAGCCGAGAGCAGCAGGCACATGAACAGCGAGGCCTGGACGATGCAGTACACCCGGAGATCGAACGGATCGACCGGGATCTGAAGTCGTTTGCAGACGCGCTGCAGGATCCAGGGCAGATCCGGGAGGACACAACCGACAGCGACCCAAGCAAGGTAGCGGTCTGACGCGATGCTCCGCAGGACGAGCCCCTGAACGCCGAGATGGACGAGTGTGTTGGGCATCTGGAGTTTTGGTGTAGCGGTGGGAGCAGCGGTTCGAACAGGCGTGGTCGACCCCAGCCTGGCACACGGGGTTCGCTCTCACTACCGGTGAGGGTCAGCGCGGAGAGGAGGACGCTGGCTTGCGGGCCTCTTTCAAGAGCTCTTGCCACTGTGGCAACTGCCGGAGAGCAGACCACTGCGGATCGCTTTGCAGCCTCGCTACGTCGACTCTCGAGACTCGAAAGGCGCCGCGCAGTCTCTCGAGTGCTCGTTCGTTCTTGCCCCAGCGAGCGTAGGCTTCTGCCAGACGCCAATGGGCTCTGGGACGCTCGGGCCAGATGGCAATGGCGACCTCGAGGGTGATGGCGGCGCGCTCGTATTGGTCGCGGGCGAGGAACTCGTCGGGTAGGTAGTACGACACATCGACGTAGAGGCTCTCGAGCAGCCGTTCCGCCGAACGAGCGCGGCGAGGAGATTCTGACTTGTTCCTCGACCTCTCGAGGAGTCCTTCGACACCGAGTGCGCGCAGCGCGCGCCCGGGTGTCGATGCCTGCTCGCCGTCGGAGCGCAGGTCGCGCAGCCAACTCGCGTAGCGGGTCGTGAGGTATGCCTCCTCCTGGCGCGCCAGCCGAGCCTCGAGCTTGGCGGTTCTCGAGACCTGGGCAAGCGCCTCCAGTCGTTGGATCTCGGACGCCACTTCTCCCAGGTCGGCGAGGCCCTGGAAGTCGGCGACGATCTGACGCCATGCCTGGAGCGCGTCGAAGGGGTCGTCGAGTGAGCGTGCCCGAGCTCGCTGAGCAGAGAGCTGCTCGCTCAACCAGGCTGTTCTCGGTGGGATGGCGCCAGCTCGCATGGCCTGGAGCTCCATCCACCTGAGGGCCAGGTTCGTGAGCGTGTCGTCGGGAGGCCAACCGTGTCGACCTTCGAACACTTCGAGCCGACGTGGGGATCCAAGCTTGGCGAGTTGGCGGTCGAGTCGCAGCTGACCCTGGTAGTTGAAGTCGGTCGTTCCGGTGATCCCGAAGTAGGCGAAGGTAACGCCGTCACCTGGCGACTCGAGCTCCTGTGGCAGTCCGCCTCCACATCCGATGACGCCGGCGATGTTCTCCGACAGCGCCAGCGCGAAGCGAAAGGACGCGTGAGATGTGCCCGACATTCCTCCGAGATAGAGACGCTCGAGGTCTACCGAAAAGCGTCTCTGGGATTCTCCGAGGAGGGCTTCGAACGCACGCGCAGTGACCGTCGGAGAGGTGTCGCTGCGGCTCTGATAGGAGCTCATGACGATGTAGCCGAGCTCGGCGGCCGCCGAGACGAAGAGGTCTCGAGCCATCAGAGCTCGCCCCCGCGGATCCAGCACGAAGAGAACTGGCCATTTCCGAGACGAGTCGTACTGTGCGGGCAGGAACAGGGCGTACTGCTGGTCCTCGTGAGTCAGCGTGGTCACGAGGTCCGTCGTGCTGCCTGGCTGAAAGGCGCCAGACTGCGACGTGGCCGAGGAGCGTTGTGCCGAGGCTACCGGTCGCTGGGAAGCGGCGAAAGCTTCGCCGCCGGTCAGCACGATGACGAGGCCGACGGCAAGCGCCAGGACCGCGGGACGTGACCGCGTGTCGCGGGATCTCGAGCTCATAGCAGTGACCTTACGACCAGGACGAGCCGGTCGTCTGGCCTTGTGACCAATTCGGGCCTTGCGGGACCAAGCAACGTGGCCGGCGTCCCTCGAGAATCTTGGTTGCCGACAGAGTCGAGGTCCGAGGGTGCCACGAGCGTCGGGCAGAAGGGACGAGTTGCAGCTGCTGGGCGGCGAGGCGTGGCCGTGGGATCCCGACGCGGTGCCAGTCGGTGACGGAGAGCTGTTGGACAGGGGTGGGCCGCCTGCCGCGGTGATCGATGAACGCCTCCCTGCAACCAACCACCAGAGTGAGTCGTAAGTGGATGTACCTATGCAGTCAACAGTTCTCGACCGCGCGGCTTCGGCCGCCGTGCAATCGCTCCTCAGTTATCCAGTCAGTTATCCAGGAGACTCCGGAATGACTTCGAAGAGAAGCCTCTGCCTCCTTGGTGGACTCGCCGTCGTCGCGATCCTCGCGGCGCCGGCGACAGCCAGCAACTCCAACAACCTCGATCAGCCGACGTACGCAGGCGACGTCACAGGGATCTTCAACGAAAACTGCGTTTCCTGTCATCGACCGGGCCAGATCGGACCGATGTCGCTGATGTCGTACAAAGAGGCACGCCCCTGGGCGCGTTCCATTGGGCGGAACGTGGCCGACGGTCGGATGCCCCCATGGCACGCCGAGAGCGAGCACTACACCTTTGCGAACGATCGCAGCCTGAGTGACGCTGAGCGCGACACCATTCTCAAATGGGTCGAGGCAGGAGCGCCGGCTGGAGATCTCGCGAAGGCGCCCGAGCCTCCGAAGTTTCAGGACAGCGAGTGGCAGCTGGGCGAGCCGGACTTCGTGGTGACCCTCGATGAGGTCACGGTTCCGGCTGGTGGTCCCGACCAGTTTCACGACCTGATCGGGAGGGTGGCCCTCAAGGAAGACAAGTGGATCAAGGCTGTCGAGATCCTTCCAGGGAACTCGAAGGTGGTTCACCACGTCATCGCCGTCGCGCTCAAGGGTTTCGACGTCGATCCGGCCGAAGGTTGGCTCGGTGCGTGGGCGGCAGGAACCGATCCCATGGTCTTCCCAGAGGGTACGGCGCGCCTGCTCCCGAAAGGCTCGAATGTCGTCGCCGACATGCACTACCACCCGGCGGACACCGAAGAGACGGACGTGACTCGCATCGGCCTGCACTTCGCCGAGGAGAGCGAAGTGGAACGTGCGCTCGCCAACATCTGGGTCATGAACCAGAACTTCAAGATCCCTGCGGGCGCCAAGAACTACGAGGTCCGGGCCGAGCGCACCTTCTGGCAGGACGGGAAGATCATGGCCTTCATCCCGCACATGCACTACCGCGGTACCGACTTCTCGTTTGTCGCCCACTATCCGGACGGCACCTCGAAGACCCTCATGAGCGTGCCGCGTTGGGACTTCAACTGGCAGACGGTGTACGAGCTCGAGACCCCGGTCGACATCAAGGCAGGGACGCGTGTCGAGTGCATCGCCCACTACGACAACTCCCAGGACAATCCGGTCAATCCGGATCACACCATCGACATCACGTTTGGTGACGAGTCCTACGACGAGATGATGATTGGCTTCATCGACTTCGTTGCCGCCGACACGCTCTGGCCAAAGACAGCACACGAGCTTCGCACGGAAAAGCTTTCCGAGCTGGCCGAGGTCAAACCGGGCAAGGTCTGGAAGGTCAGCGGCAAGCCGGAAGACGAGCGCAGCGAACCGCACAGCTATGCGCCGCTGATGCTGCCGCGCGAAGGAGATGGGGAGTTCTGGGTGATCTGGAACGATCAGCTCGACAACACCAAGGTGAAAGACCTCGAGTGGAAGGGTGACAAGTTCACCGCCAAGCTGGCGTCACCCTACGGCGACTTCGACTTCTCCGGTGAGGTCAAAGGCAAGAAGATCACCGCCACGATCAGCTACGGTCAAGACAAGGACGGCAATCCGCGTCAGAGCGTCTGGACTGGAGAGATCGCTTCCCGCTGAAGTCGTCTAGAGAACCCGGGTGACCCCGGGCTCCAGACCATCGAGGGCTGTGCTCGTTTTGGGCACAGCCCTTTTGTCGTCTTGGGGGCGCGCGGACTGTGGAGATGGGATCCTCTTGGCTGCCTGCTGACAGCTCGGCTAAGATAATTAGCTGGCTAGCTATAAGTTGCCACGGGTCGCCCGGTGGTTGAGGCAAGGAGCCCGCAGATGAGAAGACTGAATCGTGGAATTCGAGACACGGCTTTGCTGAGATCGGTCGTCTTGTTGGTGATCTTGGCTTGGCTTTCGTCGACGCCGGCGCTCGGCGAAACGGCCTGCTACAGCCAGTCCTGCGGTTCGTCGTGCTCGCCGTCAGCGCCGGTTGGCCTGACCACCATGATTTCCGCCAACGACTTCCCGGCAACGGCGGCGACCCCTATTGCGATGGTGGATCCAGAAGTAGGAACGCACTTCTTCGTGGCGACTCAGCAAGGCACGATCTTGGTTTGGGACACCGAGACGAGCTCGATGTTGACTACACCGTTGATCGATCTGCGGGATGACGTTGGTGGCCCAGTCCAATGCTGTGGCGAGCGCGGTCTACTGTCGCTGGTGCTCGATCCCGATTTTCGTGACAACGGCTTTCTCTACGTGTTCTACACGTCTGACGGACCGCTGGGCCCAGGCGACCTCGGCGACATCGTCGTCGAACGCTATACGGCCGACGGTTTGACGGCGGATCCCGGCACTCAAACGACTCTGCTCGTCATCGATCATCCAGCGTCCAATCACAACGGCGGAACTCTCGCCTTCGGGCCGGACGGATTTCTCTATATCTCGACGGGTGACAGCGGCGGCGGCTGCGACAGCAATCAGGGCGCAAACGGGGACGGCCAGTCTCATGACTCGCTGCACGGCAAGATCTTGCGCATCGATGTACGCGGTATCGATCCCACGGCGGGCGCTCCCGACAACTGCAGCAACCAGGCGGGCCCGTACACCGTCCCGTCCTCGAACCCGTTTTTTGGTCAGGCCGATGCTTGCGACGAGGTTTGGTCGTACGGCCTGAGAAACCCCTTTCGGTTCACCTTCGATCGGGCGACCGGTGACCTCTATCTCGGTGATGTCGGCCAGGTCAAGTGGGAGGAGATCAACCTGAAGCCGGCCTCGACGCCCGCTCCTGTGAACTTCGGCTGGGTCTGCCGAGAAGGTTGTGAGACGGCCAACAACAATGAGTCCTTCTGCTCGGTCGCCGGGTGTCCCGTCGATACGGGTACGAGTTGCGAGTTTCCGAGGGCGAGCGGCTTCATGGACCCGGTGCTCTGTCACTACAACGGCGGTTGGAAGTCCATCATGGGCGGCTATCGCTATCGAGGATTGCTGGTCCCGTCGATCCACGGTGACTACTTCTATGGCGACAACGCCTGCGGACAGATCTGGAAGACGACCACGCTCGATCCGAGCAACCCAGCCGCGATCGAGTCGTCCTGTTGGGCGAGTGGCTACGGTGGCACCTACGGTTTCGCCGAAGACCGGCGTGGCGAGCTCTATGTGGTAGTCGGTGGCGCTGGCCGCGTGGACTGCATCCACAACGGCGGCGGCTGCTCGCCGGTCGGGCTGATCCTGTTCGACGACGGCTTCGAGTCAGGTGATGTCGACGCCTGGGCCAAAGAGTGACACGCGGGTCGTAGTGATCCTTCTATGTGAACACGAGCGCCAGCCATGCGTGATGGCCGGCGGTGATGACCGCTGCGGCCGAAAGCGCCACGTGCAGCACGATCCACGCTGATCTGATGGCTCTCCGTTGTGGCAGCAGGTCCGGGCCAGCGGCCGCGACAACGACGTTGGCGAGATAGACCGAGCTGAGGACGCCGAGATAGCCGAAGCCGATCTCGGTGGAGTGGACAAAGAGCACTGCGGGTGCGAGCGCCCCCATCGACTTGTGCCAGCGCAGGAGTCGAGCAGACGATCGCCACTTGCGTGATCTCGCCAGCGCCAACAGCCACTGACCACCGAGATAGATGCCCAGGGCAGTGCCGGAGCAGAATTGGTAGCTGAACTGCGACTGCAGCTCGTTGAGCATCGGAAGGTGGAGTCCCGCAAGCCCCTGTACGAGATAGGCGGCCGTGAGTGCCAGCGAGACGGCGGTCGAGCGAGGAAGTGAGCTCACGCGTCGACTCGTGTTGGCGTTGTGCTCGATGATGGAGAAGCGCTCGTGAGGTCGAGGAGAGTACGCAAGGAGTGGACCGAACTCTGTCGCTCGATCTCGCTCATGAAGGTGTCGGCATCGGGAAGGAACCGGCCCTCGTTTGGCCAACGGCGCCCGATCGACGGCGGATCTTGGAACGACGCGGCTTTGGCGAGATAGTCCTCGTAAGACGAACGGGTAGCGGCGCGAAAGCTGGCTAGGATCTCGATGAGCTCGGCCAGCGAGACCTGGTCGTTCGGGTACGTCCACGTGGTTGCGCCCATCACGTCTCCCACCCGCCAGTCAGTGCGCGGACTATCGGCGTGGTTGTTGTGGCATGTGGCGCACGCTTCTGCTGATGCAACGTCGGGATACATTGCCGTAAACCGGGAAGTGTCATCGTCATAGAAGAACTGCGGCTGCTGTTCGAGCCGAAGAATCTCGAACAACTCCTGCTGAGGACCGCTGAAGCGGTTGGCTGTACTGATCGGCGCGTCCGAACCCAGGAACAGCCCGAGCCGCAGTCGACTCCTCTCGAGTGCCGCTGCCGTGGCGCGCAGGAAGAGTGCGGGAAGGGGACCAGCGTCGACACCAGGTCGGCGCCAGTCCTCGGCGAACGACAGTCCGACGTGGGTGCCGGCGCCGACGATCTCGCGGGTGTAGAGCGTTCGTGCTACGTCGTTCTCATGGGAGAGCACCTCGAAGGCCACCTGGACCGGAACGGTGCCCGCCGCCGTGCTCGGATCGTCGGGGAGCGGTACCGGCGCCGTGACGAAGAGATAGGCCGTGAGGATCACGGTCCCGCACGTGGTGAAGAGGGTCGTCTCGTTCACCTCTGCCCTCCTGACGTGCTGGCGGCGAGGCTTGCTCGCACATCGGAGCTGCGGCGGCCCGGATAGGGTGACGCTCCTCCGTTCAAGTACTCGACGATCTGGCCGTTGGTGATGGCTGCTTCGAACGACGTCGATGCCTCGATCTGATGGCTGCCGTGGTAGTCGTGACATCCCAGGCAGCTGCTCCATTGGCCGCGGTCCACGAGGGTGGCGTGTGTGACGTCGAGCCGATCTCCTGGAATGTCGAGTTCGAGATGACACGCTTCGCAAAAGTCACTGGTGGCGGTGACGCGGACCCCTTGGTGCTCCAGGTGACAGCCGTTGCACAGGTGGGGGGATCGAGCTCGTCGAGCGTCGGCGAAGCGAGGCTCCATGAACCGGAACACCGGGTGACGGTCTTCGGGTCGATCGTGGCAAGAGAGACAGGCGCCGTTTCCGATTGGGAGTCGTCCCATGCTGGCTGGCACAGTTCTTTGGCCCATGGCAAAGCGGAGGTTGGCCTGCAGCTGCTGGCGCAGCGATCCTGGAGCACGCCGGTGGCAGTCGGTGCAGGCAAGGGTCTCGTGCCCGACGTTCATCGGGCCGACAGCCTTCAGGTGTCGGGCCACTGGAGTTGCCAGTGCGGACAGCCCGGCGATCGCGAAGGCGCAGCCCGCGACTGCGCCGTATCGGTGGCGTCGGCGATAGTCGGGCTTGCGCCGTGCTCTTGACCTCATCGTCCCTTCCATCCCTCCGACTAGCTACAGACGCACTGGGGCCTCTCGAGCGATCACTTTGGTCAGAAGGTCGGTTGGCTGGCGTCGGCTAACGTTGTGTCAACGACATCTCCTCGAGAGGAAACTAGAGATGAAGAGAGAGGGCTCGAATACATCCCATGGCAAGCGCCCCTTTTTCCAGATGGCGCGACTCGCATGTGGCACGCTGGCGCTGGTCGCATTGGCAACGCTCGGCGGTGCTCCGGCGTCGGCTCAGGCGAGCGTCGACGAAGAAATCTCCGGTATTCGGGCTGCTCTCGACGAGATCGTGACGCTGCTGCGCGTGCAGGCGCGAGACCAGCGAGCAGAGCTGCTCCTCCGGCAACTCTCGATCAAGAGTGCGCGGCTCTCACCGATCGAGAGTGAGCTGCGTGCCGCACGAACGTAGCTCGCCGAAGCTCAGGACGAGGTGGCGCGCATGCGCCAGAGCGGTGGTCTATGAGGCCGCTCGAGTGGACTCTGCCGCTGCTGCCGCTCGCTCTTTGAGGACGGTCTTGAGGAGGCGGTCCTGGCGACTGGTGGCTCCTGCGTGCCGGTCGCGCACGTAAGGCTCCCACTTCGGCTCGTGGCCGGCGGAGACCTCGTCACCCATCACCGTCACCCGCTGGATGATGCGTTCGGCGGAGAAGTCGTTGACGACGAAGTGCTGAGTGCAGCGGTTGTCCCACATCCCGATGGTTCCCTGATGCCATCGATAGCGCACGACGAACCTGGGATTGGTGACCCAGCGGAACAGGTAGCTCAGCAGGTGCTCACTCTCGTCGTGACTGAGCTCGACGATCCGGCGCGTGAAGTGTTCGTTGACGAACAGCGATTTGCGTCCTGTTTCGGGGTGGACGCGAACCACTGGATGAATGGTCGCCTTCTCGGGCTTGCCGTGCGGTAGGGCGTTGTGCACTGCAGTCAGGCCATCGCACAGGTCGCGCAGCGGGGTCGAGAGCTCTTCGTACGCCAGGTGCATGTTCGACCACATGGTGTCGCCGCCGACCTCGGGGCACTTGACCATGTTGAGGATCGCCATGATCGAGGGGCTCTCCTGAAACGAGATGTCGCTGTGCCACTCGTCGGCGATACCTCCACGCGTGGCCACGAGCTCGAAGATCTCCGGGATCTGGGACTCGACGTTCTCGAGGTGTGGGTGGCCCTCCAGCTGGCCGAAGTGACGGCCAAAGGCGACGTGCTCGTTGGCATCGAGATGTTGCTCCGGAAAAAACAGCACGTGATGCTCGAGGAGCAGTTCCTGGACTCGAGCAGCCTCGTCGGGGGCGGCGCTCTTGAGCGATAGGCCGCGGACCTCGGCGCCGAGGGCGCCAACGAGTCGGGTCACTTCGATTGATTGGCTCATCCTAAAGGTCTCCAGCGTCTTACGAGTCGTTACGAGCGACACTGTAGCGGACTGTCGTCTCGAGCGGTCGTCTGTGAGGCGGGCCAGATCGAGCTGGTTCGAGGCATCCTGGAGCGCCGGTATGGTCGGCACGAGGCTGGCCAGGACTGCTAGTCTCGCAGCTCGTCACAATAGTCCAGGATTCCTCCGAGACTCGTCCAAGGGCCGTCGAGGGCCCGTCCGAGGTTCGTTCATGAAAGATCTCCTTCCCAGGCTGCTTCTGCAGTGCGCGTTGCCTCTGCTGTTGGTGCTCCTGACCGCGGGATGCGCTCCATCAGACTCGGGGTCGACCGGTAGTGATGCCGGCACAGCGCCACGGGTCGCGCTGGTCATGAAGTCGCTGGCCAACGAGTTTTTCGTCACGATGGCGGACGGCGCCAGGGCACACCAGGCGGAAGATCCCGAGCGTTACGAGCTGATCGTCAACGGCACCAAAGACGAGAGTGATCTGGCGCAGCAGGTGAGCCTGGTGGAGCAGATGGTGGCCACAGGCGTTGATGCCATCGTCATCGCCCCGGCCGACTCGAAGGCTCTGGTACCCGCCCTGCGCAAGGCCCGCGAGGCCGGTGTGGTGGTCGTCAACATCGACAACCGTCTCGATCGTGAGGTGCTCTCGAGCGAGGGTGTCGAGGTGCCTTTTGTCGGGCCGGACAATCGTGCTGGTGCAAAAGCCGTGGGCGACGTGCTCGCTGCACGACTCGAGGCGGGTGACCGTGTGGCCATCATCGGTGGGATCCCGACAGCTTTCAATGCTCAGCAACGTCAGGCCGGCTTCGAGGACGCCATGAACGAACTCGGCGCGGAGATCGTCGACGTCCAGAGTGGCGGGTGGGAGCAGGCCAAGGCGAACGTCGTGGCGTCGGCTCTCCTCTCCGAGCACCCGGATCTCGAGGCTCTACTCTGCGCGAACGACAACATGGCGCTCGGTGCCCTCGCCGCAGCTCGCCAGGCGGGTCGCGACGACCTCCTGCTGGTCGGGTTCGACAACATCGACGCGGTGGCGTCGTTGGTCGAGTCCGGCGAGATCCTGGCAACCGCCGATCAGCACGCCGACCAGCTTGCGGTCTACGGTATCGAGCTGGCGCTCGAGCTCGTGGCGAGCGGTGAGGGAACGGCCTCAGAGGATCGCCAGACCCCGGTCGATCTCGTCACCGGCGACCCGTCGCCAGCACAGGAGTGAGTGCCGACAGGGTGAGCAGGACGCTCGTCTGTCGCGGCGTCAGCAAGACCTATCCGCCGGCGGTGCGTGCCCTCGACTCGGTCGATCTCGAGCTCCGACCGGGTGAGATTCATGGCCTCATCGGTGCCAACGGCGCGGGTAAGTCGACCCTGATCGGAATCCTGGCGGGCGCCGTGAGCCCTGGCCGCGAGAGCCGTCTGCTCCTCGAGGAGGAAGACTTCGCTCCGAGCTCGGTGGCCGAAGCCAGGAGTCGGGGCGTACGCTGGGTCGCTCAAGAGCTGCGCTCGATCGAGACGCTGACCGTGGCAGAGAACCTCTTCCTGGCCGAGCTGCCTCGTGCACTGGGTTGGATCGATCGAGCCGGGCTCCGGGCTCTCGCTCGTGACGCGCTCGCCGGTGTTGGTCTCGAAGATCTCGACCCGAACTGTCCAGTTGCCTCCTTGAACGTCGGTGAGCGGCAGCTGATCGAGATTGCCGGAGCCCTCTATCGCGGAGCTGCCGTGCCGAAGCTGCTTCTGTTGGACGAACCCACGGCTGCGCTCACCACCCGCCAGGCCGAGACTCTCTTCGAGAGACTCGAAGAGGCCCGCGCGGCTGGGGCCAGCGTGCTCTACGTCACCCATCGGTTGGACGAGGTCTTGCGCCTGGCCGACCGAGTCACGGTACTCGTCGACGGTTCGGTTGCCGAAAGAGTCGAACTGGCCGAGAACGCCGGTCTGTCGGCCGACGATCTCGTCGACATGATGAGCTCGTCACCTGGGTCTCGACGCGTGGCCACTGCGGGAGACGGCCGGGCCGGAGCTCGTGTGCCATGCCTGTCACTCTCGCAGCTGGTGTGTCGACTTGGTGATCCGGCCGTCGATCTCACCTTCTCGCGCGGGGAGATCTGCGGACTCTTCGGTCTCGTCGGTGCCGGTCGATCGCGGCTTCTCAAGTGCCTCGCTGGTGCGGAGCGACCCGCTTCCGGACGTTTGGAGCTCGCGACCGATGGGCAGGCTTTACGCAGTGTCGAACTGCGTCAGCCTCGTGATGCAGCGCGTCTCGGGGTGGTGCTCGTACCCGAAGACCGCAAAGGCGAAGGTCTTTTGCTCCCGATCGGAGTGGGTGGCAACGTGACTCTGTCGAGTCTGCGTGAACTCGGGCGCTCGGGTTGGCTGATGCACTCGGAGGTGAAGGCGGCGGCTGAGGACTCCGTGCGGCGGCTGGAGGTCAAGTGTGACTCTCTCGCTCAACCCATTGCCGAGCTCAGTGGTGGCAATCAGCAGAAGGCCCTCCTCGCTCGCAGCTGGCTTCACGGTTTCGAGGTGCTCTTGTTGGACAAGCCGACTCGCGGTGTCGATGTGGCGAGTCGGCGCTCCATCTACCGACAGCTTCAGGAGTTCTCGAGGGGTGAGCCCGGTGCTCCGGGGGCGGCGGTCGTCGTGGCTTCGAACGAAGCGGAAGAGATCTTCGATCTGTGTGACCGAGTCGTCGTGCTGTCGGCGGGTGCCGTGACACTCGACGCGCGAGTCGACGAGGTCGGCGAACGGGAGCTCCTCGACGCCGCGTTCAAGTACCACGTGGGGCCGAGCGCGTTGCCGACTGGCGCCGCCGAAACCGTTGCCGAGGACCTGCCATGACCGCTTCGGCCCCAGATCGACCGGCAGGCGGCGCCGGGTGGGCGGCTCGGTCGTTCGCTCCGGTGGGGCTGAGTCTCGCCCTCGTGTTGCTCGTTGCTCTCTTCAGCATGCTCAGCGAGCACTTTCTCAGTCTGGTGACGCTGCGGACGATCGCCAACCAGATTCCTCCGTTGATGGTGATCGCGATCGGTATGACCTACGTGCTGATCATCGGCGGTATCGACCTCTCCGTCGGCTCGGTGTTGGCGCTCTCGGCGACCGCTGCGGGAATGGCGATGCACGGGGGCGCCTCACCATTGGTGGCGGCGGTCCTGGCGCTGCTGGTCGGATCGGTGTGCGGGGCGCTCAACGGGAGTCTCAGCGTCGGGCTGGGCGTCCCCTCGTTCATCGTGACGCTTGGTCTCCTGGAGGCCGCTCGGGGAGCCGCCTATCTCGTTTCGGGATCGCAGACTCAGTACCTGGGCTCGAGCGCCGAGGTCTTCGCCTGGCCGATCGGCGGGCTCGGTCTCAGTGCGTCGTTTCTAGTGGCCATGGTCTTGGTGGTCGTGGCTCAGGTCGTGCTCACCCGTACTGTCTTTGGTCGACATCTCATCGCCATCGGTACCAACGAAGAGGCCGTGCGTCTCGCCGGGATCGATCCGCGTACTCCCAAGATTGTCGTGTTCGTGGCGTCAGCCTGCCTGGCGGCGTTGGCGGGTCTGTTTCAGCTCGGCTATCTGCAGTCCGCGGATCCGAACGCGGGAATTGGCATGGAGCTGTCTGCAATTGCGGCGGTGGTCATTGGCGGGACCAGCCTGATGGGAGGTCGTGGCTCCGTCTTGAACAGCTGTCTTGGTGTTTTGATCATCGCCGTTCTGCAGACGGGCCTGGCCCAGATCGGACTGAGTGAGCCCATGAAGCGAGTCGTGACCGGCGCTGTGATCGTGGTCGCGGCGGTTCTCGACGTCGTTCGCGAGCGAGTTGCGAGTCGGCCGAAAGGGTAGACGCGACCCGTGACGCTGCGGCCGCCAGGGAGGAGCGCGAAAGGACGCGAGCCGTCGATTGGGGACCACGAGCTCTTCGAGTAGATTCTGGCGACCCGCCATCGCTCCCATTGCCTCTCTGTTCATCAAAGGGAGACTCCATGAGTCGCGCTTTCGAAACACCGCTCTCGCTCTGTGGACCGCTGCGCTCACCCCGTCAGATGCTCGCTGCACAGGAGTACGGCGGCCACGAGTCGATTCACGATGACGCCATGGCCGAGAAGCTCGGCTTTCAAGCCGGACCCATCGAAGGTCCCACCCACTTCAGTCAGTTTGTGCCCCTTCTCGCCGAGATCTGGGGTCAGGAGTGGTTCGAATCGGGCTGTCTCAGCGCCCACTATCGCAACATGGTCACTGAAGGCGAGCAGGTGCGAGCGTTCGTCGATCTGCCGCATGACGGCGCGACTCAGGTGCGCATCAGGGCCGAGAAGGCAGACGGCACCGAGGTCCTCATCGGTACGGCCTCGATCGGTGCTACGAACGAGCCGAGCGAGATCGAGAGTCGCATCGATCGCCTGAGACCACCCGAACAGCTCGTCATTCTCAGCGATCTCCAGGTCGGGCAAAAGGGCGCTGCCCGGGAGGCCGTGTGCATGGACTTCGATCAGCACATGGGCAACCTCTATCCCTTCTCACTGAACCAGAAGCTCGAGGTCATCACCGAGAATTCACCCTGGTATTCCAAAGGCGGCGGCGAGAGCTCACCTTGGGGTCGCGCCATCGTCCCGCTCGAGATGGTGAGCGTCCTCGCCCAGTACACCAGTCACCAGGCTGGCTTCGAGACTCGTGGTCCCGCCATCGGTCTCTTTGCCGGTCAGCAGATTCGCATGGTCAATGGCCCACTCTTCGTCGGTGAGCCCTACGTCGTCGAGCGCGAGATCATCGCCCTGAGCGAAAGTCGCAAGACCGAGTCCAACTGGATCAAGACCTCGATCAAGAAAGATGACGGCACGCTCGCAGCCGAGATGATCCTCAACAGCGCCACGCTCAAACACTCTTATGAGCGCTACGAGGAGGAGCGGGCGGAGTTGCTGGCCGGCTAGGGCAACGCTTCCAGCGTTGGGCAACGCTTTGCGTTGCTGGGCAGGCGCTGGCGCAACTGCGGACAGTGGGACAGTGGGATTGTGGGTCCTAGGGCGATCACGCGTCGGCGCTTGTTAGCAGCCGGACCGAGGTCCCTTCAGAGACTCAGGGCAGGCCGAGGCCAGCGCCGAAAGGCGCGAGGCCGAGCGAGTAGCCAGCAATCTGCCCGCTGCCGACGATGGAGGGATCGTCCCTCAAGGAAAGCGGGTGACAAGCGTGCGCTAGATCGTCGCAGCGCAGCACTGAAGCGCGGAGGCGTGCGTCTGCACGCCGCACAAGCTGAAGGGCGAGCACGCGGCGAGATGGCGTGCGATCGTCACCCGCTAATCGCGAGACATGAAGAGGCGCAGCACGTACCAAAACATCAGCGCAACTGATGCAAACAACTGCAGCGCCGCCGCCACGTAGCGATCCTCCGGGAAGTGGTGGATCACGTTCGAGGTGTCGTAGAGAATGGCAGCTCCGGCGACTCCGACCATCAGCACCGAGAACCAGGTGCCGAGGTGGAAGCCGAAGATCACGCCGCCGACGATGGCAACCAGGGCGAGGACCAGGGCCCAGCGCAGCATGCCCCCGAGAAAGCTGAAGTCCTTGCGGGTCGTGAACGCGACGAGAGTCAGGCCGGCGAAGCCGATGAGCGTCACGATGGCCGCGCTCTGAATCGT
>JANQPS010000481.1 GCA_028285365.1 Thermoanaerobaculia bacterium
ATTCAGCGCGGTCGAAGATGGCCGGTCGACGGTCGTCAGGGCGCCGATCTCGGCTCTCGCCTCGACGACGAGCTGGAGGGAATCGGGTCGGTGGCTCGAGGGGGAGCCCGAGAAGATCGCCTCCGAGAAGCGCCCCGTGCTCCATTGGATCGCGGATCGCAAGGGGAGCATCCGCGCTTCGCTCTTGTGGCACGACGAGAAGCTCGAGCTTCGGTATCGCGCGAGCCCGGAGAACCGATGGCGAACGGTCCGGAAGACCGACCGAGAGGAGAGGGACGACTTCGTCCTGCCCCTCGCGATCAGCTCCGATGACGAGCGGCTGATCGTCGCGGCCTACGGAGGCCACGATACGCGGGGCCTGCACGAATTCGACCCGGAGCAGGGCGCGCTCGTCAAGGAGATCTTTCGACGACCCGGTGGTGACGTCATCAACGCCGTGTTCGACTACACCGGGACCGAAGTCATCGCCGCGGTGTACAGAAAAGAGGGCAATACGGAGCTCTCCTATCTCGATGACTTCGCGAAGCGGCACCTCCCGGACGTCGACGCCCTCGGGCTCGGCGACTCGGTCGTCATTGCCAGCTCGAACCGCAGCGACGATGCCTTCATCCTCTATGCGTTCGGCTCGCGCAATCCGGGCGCCTACCACTACTTCGAGAAGGACACGGGCCTCCAGCAGAAGATCGGCGAGATCAATCCGAAGGCGCGGCCCGCTGACTTGATGCCGACACGGGCGCTCCGGGCGACCTCCCCGGATGGAACGCCGGTCGAGGCGTTCCTGACCCTTCCCGGGCGTTCAGAGGGGCAGAAGCCGCCCTTGTTCGTCTATCCGCATGGGGGCCCGATCGGCGTCCAGGACGACAGCTCGTTCGATCCGATGGTCCAGTTCCTGACCAGCGCCGGCATCGCCGTGCTGAAGGTCAACTACCGGGGCTCGAGGGGCTACGGGCTCGAGTTTCGCGAGGCCGGCGCGAAGGAGTGGGGCCGCGGCATCGAAGAAGACATCAACGCAGCCGTCGACGCCGCGATCGAGCAGGGCGGTGTCGACCCGCATCGGATGTGCATCGGGGGTGGGAGCTACGGTGGCTACTCGGCGTTGATCAGCGCGATCCGTTGGCCCGATCGCTACCGCTGCGTGGTCACGATCAACGGAGTCACCGATCTACCGCTCAAGCTCTCGAACGTCTGGCACGTCGAGTCGGCGCGCGACTATTACGGCGAGACCGTGGGTGACCTCGACTCCGAGTACGACAGGATCGTGGAGGTGTCTCCGGTCCATCGCCACGACGAGATCGTCCCTCCAGTGATGATCATCCAGGGCGGCAAGGACGGCCGGGTCGATCCGGATCACGCCTATCGACTTCGAGCGATGCTCGAGCTCTCCGACAAGCCCTTCGAGTGGTACGAGATCGCCGACATGGCCCACACGCCGAACCGCCTGCAGTGGATCAAGGTGGCCAGAGCGGTCCGCTGGTTCCTGGGCTGCCATCTCGACCAGCCCGTGGAGAACGACTGGAACGGCAAGCGCTGTGCGCCCGCCTCGACGAGCACGGCGGCGCGCTAGGGCTTCGGCCCTCTCCGCTTTGGTCGTCATCTCGCCCGGCTGAAGGAAACGAGTCGATGACAAATCAAACGGTCCAGATCACGCTGCTCCTCACCGCCTTTCTGTGAGGTCGCCACCCCAGTGAAGCTACTCGTGCTGCAATCGATCGTTTTCATGCTGATCGGCGTGGCTGACGCCGCATTCTCGTGTGGGACCTCAACCGGCGAACCGGTAACGCGGGTCGAAGACCTCACGAGAATCGGTGCGCTTCCGGCGAAAGGCCGAGTGCAAGATCCCGACATAGGGGCCAGGAACCCGACTGTCGAGTATCTCTTGCGTGAACCTCGGGCCGCCGTGGAGTTTCTGATCAGTCGCCTGGACTCGAAGACCTACACGGAGTCCCCGCCCATATGCCCCGTCACGTACCTTCGCGAGCGTGTGGTGGCACTGATTCTCCTTACCGACCTCTTCCTGAGTGACACATTCTCCGCGTCGAGCCGCGAGCTGTGCTGGGCGGCGTTCCTGCGGCAGTCGATGAATGTGTCCCAACCCGACTACGTCATCCTTGATCACGAGTACGGCGACGAAGAGTGGGAGGGGATCAAGGACTTCTGGACTTCCTTCTGGGCTGGCCAGCGGGACAGGGCGAAGTGGGATACGAGACGGCAGTTCATGTTCTTGCGCCAGTCACCGCTCTTCGAGTGTCCGGTCCGCTGAGAAGTACGCGAGCCACTGTGCGCCCTCTGGGACTCAACGGGTACCGTGCGAAGTGAGATCATCGCGATGGCGAGCGCTGTTCGATGGAGCACGACTTGTTGCGATGGCTCTATCTCTCTGCTGGTTCGTGCTCCCGGTCTCTCGCTATGACACTGGCTGGGACGGATGGGCTGGTGCATTCAGCTACGGAAACGGCGCTCCCACCACGCTGATCGCGGTTTCGGGCCTTCTCTGGGCGCTGATCCTCTGCTTCTCGACGCCGTTCGTAGCCAGATTGATTCTTGTGGCCCTTTCGGTTTGGTCGAGTACCTACACTTCTGGCGCGATCCTTTGGATCTCGGGCGCGTGCTTCTTTGGCGAATGTCCCGCTCTGCATCCGGCCTACTACATCGCATGGGCAGGCCTGATCGGAGTCTGGGGGCTGGCCGCAGCTGAACTGCTTCGGCTGTTTATCTCGTGGCGATCTCAGTCAGGAATTGCCAAGTCTCGATAGGCATTCAAGGCAGCCCCGCTGTGCGGAGGCGTTCTCGAGCGTGGTACGCTGCCAGCAAACCAGCCGTACCGGACTCGCACGGCATGTGGCCGAGGGCCGGTTCACGGCGTACCTGTTGGGCGGCGCGTGCGAACCGCGATTCTATTGGCGAGTGTCCTGATCTTGACTGCTGGCGATGCGGTCAGCGCCGCGGGGCCTGAGCAGTCGTGCCTCACGTTCGAGGTCATCAGGCTGGCTTCTCTGTTCTCTCGCGAGCCAAGCGTATTCGTTGAACGCCTCAACATCTCGCAATCGGATGTTCGTTCCGCCCGTTTTGAAGTCTGGGAGCCGAATGACGCCGTGCTTCGGCTAGCTGAACGCAGGGGGTGGCCAGCGCCTAGTCCTCGCCCGCAGATCACGATCGCATTGTCCGAGCGTGGAGCAGCCGAGTTGCAGCGCGCGACGGCTGTCTATTCAGAGTCTTCGCCGCCGCATCATCTACGGATAGCGCGAGCGGGATACGCGCCGATCCAGGCGCGGATTGTCGTCGCGTTCGAGGGAAGCAAGTTCGTTGCTCCGGTCGCGGGGCCTGAAGCGGGGCAGCAGCAGGTCACGATGTTCACCCGACCGTGTGAGTAGCTGGCAGCCTGACAGGCTACTCAGCCGCACTCTCGGTTTTGGCGAACGAAGGTCGTGGTACCCTGGGAGAGAACCAGCCGTACCGGGCCGGCTCGGCACGCGACGAGAGTCGGCCAACGGCGTAACCGTCTGGCGGACGGTCGGGACTCAAGCATGCGTCATCTCGTAGGGCTTCTGCTCGTTGGACTGCTGCTCGGCGTCGCCCGCACCTCCTACGCCGAAGAGCTAAACAGCAGTTTCGGATTCACTGCTCAGGTTCCAGAAGGATGGATCATCTTTAGCCGTGCGGAACTCAGGGAGAACAGTGATCTGTTCGAAGGCATCGCGGAGCTCCCTGGCTTCGGCGACGCTGATTCACGCGCGGTCGCACAGATCGAAGCGCAGATTCGAGCAGGCAAGATCGAGGTGCTCTTTCGTACAGCGGGTTCTGAACCTGGATTCGTTGACAACATTAACGTTGTCAAGCAGATCGGGCGGCTCCCTTCAGCGTCTGGCGCTGATGCATACTGCAAGAGCAGTGGCGCTGAACTCGCCAAGGTGGTGGGGCGCTCTCTCGAGTTCTACGAGTGCTCGGCAGCCAATGGGCTGTCCTCCTTCGCCATCTACACAGAGTTCGAAGGCATCGTACCGGGAACGCGAAGCATGCAGTTTCAGATCCGCAAATCCCAGAACGTCATGGTTGTCGTAACCGCGACAGCTTCAAACGGCACCGCTGACGACGTAAGACCAGATCTCCACTCAATGGCGAAGTCCCTACGTTTTGAATGATCATCTCTTCAAGTTCTCGCCGCCTAGCAGGCCGTTCAAGCGGAACACTCCGGGGGCATTGTGAAGGTTCCGCTTCGCGGATGTGGTCGCGAGAAGGCGCACAAAGAGTCGTGGGTCGCTGAACGAGCCCTCAGTGCGCTCATCGCGGCGAATGTGCTTGATCCCAGCACGCGCATCGAACTCAGAGACGAATCCAACAAGTCACCTGACCGGCTGTTCTGTGCTCCGGACAAGACGATCGGCGTGGAGATTACCGAGGCCGTCTCACAGGCCTACGCCGACGCTGACGAGTACAGGAACAAGAACTCTCCAGACTCGTTGATCGATCTCTCCGAGTTCCAGGATGGAGGTCGTGGTGAATCAGCTGATCCGGCCGAGATGCTTCGGCACCCGGACTCCAAAGATCGAAGTCCGGGTTGGCACGGTCACTCGGTAGAACGACAGCTGCGTTCGCTCGCCGAAGCCAGGCTCGCGGACAAGAGGAGGAAGCTAGGTCACTACGACCGATACGACGAGGATTGGTTGGTCATCTACGCGAGTGCGCCTGGGCCCTGCCTAGACCGCCAGGGCACAGTGAGACTGATCGGCCTACCTGAGACTCGATCTTCCGACGACGAGTTCCATCGAGTGTTCCTACTTGTAGGCGACATGCTTGTCTGCCTTCGTACAGGGAAAGAGTATCCGGTAGCAGGCAGCCCATAGCTGGTTCTCCGACTTCGAGGGCCGCTAAACAATCAGCCCATTTGGGGGCGAAGCTGGATGCATGTATTTGTCGACACAAACGTCCTGCTCAACTTCTATCATTTCTCGAAGGATGAACTGGACTCGCTGAATACCGTTTTCGCCTCTCACGAGCACGGATTGGCCACGGTTCACCTCACGCAGCAGGTTCACGACGAGTTCTCTCGCAATCGAGAGGGCAAGATCAAAGACGCTCTCAATCGCTTCAACGACGCGAAGGTCACCGTGCAACCGCCTTCCTTCATGAAGGACTACGAAGAGGCGAAAGAGATCCAAAGTTGAGTCGTAGGCTTAAGTCGGCAATGCGAGAGGTTCTCTCCAGGGTCAACTCTCAGATTCAATCTAGGGAGCTGTTCGCAGACCAGCTTATCGGGGAGATCTTTGAGAGTTCCTCGATCTCGAAGGTCAATGCAAAGGCGTATGCGGCCGCGTCACGACGAGTTGCACTCGGCAACCCGCCCGGCAAACGGGGATCTATGGGAGACGCCATCAACTGGGTGGTTCTTCTGCAAGCAGTATCGAAGGGTGAAGATCTTCACATCATCAGTGCCGACGGTGACTTCTTCTCAGTGTTGGACGAATCTAAGCCCAAACCGTTTCTGGCAGACGAGTGGGCCTCGGAGAAAGATGGCTGCTTGTACACATACAGAACGTTGTCCGAGTTCATGGATCAACACTTCGACGGGACGGCGTTCTCGTACGACAAGAACAAAGAGGCTCTCATCGACTCCCTTTGGACCAGAGAGGCTATGAGTTTCTCGACAGTGTATTGAAGCGGCTGGATCGTATCTTCATGACGTCCGATCTCGCTGATAACCTGAAGTGCGTTGTCTCAGATCCCGAGTTCGCCGCCTTCGTGATGCAGGCTGCTCAATCAGCGACCCTCACATCAAACGAGCAGATTGCCGGCGCTCCTGCGAATCAGCTCTCCCCGTTCATCCCTGTACTTGATCCACCATCGACTCACTCGCTGATAGACGCTCCCCACGGTTCGATCCCCCAGGCACCCAGGGCACACCTGGGCACAGCTGCGAGACTCCGGGAGTCGGGCGGAAGCGCGGAACATCCCTGAGTAGCAGGGAATGATGGTGGGCCCTCCTGGATTCGAACCAGGGACCATCCAGTTATGAGCCGGTTGCTCTAACCGCTGAGCTAAGGGCCCGCGCGGGCATTGTAGCGGGGCCGGCTGGACCGCCCGCTGCGGGGGCATGGCGGGCTTTCGCTGACGCACGTTGTCGCGCCGCGGCGTTCCTGCGAGAATCAGCGCCATGGCTGAACAGAACGCGCCCGGAAGCTCTTCCCGTCACTACGTTGCCGTCGTCGGAGGCGCCACGGCTGGCGCCGAGGTGGCGAGCCGGCTCGCGGATCGCGGCGTCCGCGTCGCCGTCTTCGAGCAGAACGATCGGCCCTACGGGAAGATCGAGGACGGGCTCCCGCGCTGGCACGAGGGCCTGCGCAACAAGGAGTACAAGACGATCGGCACCAAGCTCTCCCAGGAGGGGGTTTCCTTCGTGCCGGATACGAAGATCGGCCGCGACATCGCATGGAAGGATCTCGTCGACGGCTGGGGGTTCAGCTGTGTCGTGCTGGCGAACGGCGCCTGGCGCGATAGACCGCTGCCCATCGACGGAGCGGACGAGTGGATCGGAAAGGGGCTCGTCTACCAGAATCCCTTCGTGATCGCCTTCAATCACGGTGAGGACCCGAGCTACGACGGCGAGACGTTCGACGTGATCGACGACAGCATCGTGGTGGGGGGTGGGCTCGCGTCGATCGACGTCGCCAAGATCGTGACGCTGACGACGACGCGCGAGAAGCTCGCCGAGCGCGGAATCGACGTCACCATCACCGAGCTCGAGGTGAAGGGAATTCCGAAGACGCTGGCCAACCACGACCTCTCCTGGGAGGACCTCGGTCTCACGGGCTGCACCATCTACTACCGCCGGCGGGAAGAGGACATGCCGCTGGACGAGATCCCGGCCGACGCACCGCCCGAGCGGGTCGAGAAGATCAAGAAGTCGCGGCGCACGATGCTCGAC
>JANQPS010000510.1 GCA_028285365.1 Thermoanaerobaculia bacterium
GCCCCGGTTCCTCGAGAGTGAGCGATCTCCAGCCGTAGAGCGCCAGCCCGTCGAGCGCTTGCGGCAGCTGTTCGGCCAGCTCCCAGTAGTCAGGAGCAAACTGCCCGGCCCGAAACTCTCCGAGTTCTGGGTTGGTCGCGACGATAGCGAACAGCCGATCCTCTTGCGCATAGCCGAGCGGGTGCAGCAGCACCCGATCGACCACGCTCGAGAGCGAAGCGACCGTGCCGACACCCATCGCGAGGATCACGACGAAGAGCACCGCAAACCCCGGTCGCCGTCTCAGCGATCGGGTCGCGTACCTGAGATCTCGGATTGGTGTCGACACGTCGTGTCTTCTACGAGCGCACTCTCATAAGGTTCGGCTCCGACGCGGTGGGTTCGGACGTTGCCAACCGACGCTACGCTGTAGGGACCTGATGCGAGAGTCTTCACCGAACCACCGATCCTCAGCGATCCCCCGCTCTGACACCAACGACTCCTCGTGGCGCAACGAGTTGCGAGGCGCCTATCGCGACGTCGACGCTCTGTTGGATGATCTGGGCCTGACCCAAGCCGATCTTCCCGAGCCGATCGATCCCAAGTCGTCTTTCGCTTTTCTCGTGCCGCGAGCCTTCGTGTCACGAATGAAGCCGGGTGATCCCGGAGACCCCCTCCTGATGCAGGTGCTGCCGCTGCTGAGAGAGAGGGACGACGATGCTCGGCTGACTGGGGACCCTCTCGAGGAGTCGAGCTTCGTTCACGGCCCTTTGATCAGCAAGTACCAGGGGCGGGTCCTCGTCGTTGCGACCGGAGCCTGCATGGTCAACTGCCGCTACTGCTTCAGGCGGAGTTTTCCCTACTCGAACCACGTGGCGTCACCCGAGGCTCTCGAGGCTGGCCTCGCCGCTCTGGTCGAACACTCTCCGCTCGAGGAAGTCATCCTGAGTGGGGGTGATCCCTGGGTGCTGGACGACTCCCGGCTCGCCGAGCTCGTGGAGGTCGTCGAGCGAGTTGCCGCGCCCCGATCGGTTCGCTTCCACACTCGCGTTCCGATCGTGCTGCCGAGCAGGGTCACGGATGCGCTGCTCGAGGTCTTGAGTGGCTCTCGGTGCGGCGTCGTGGTCGTCGTTCACGTGAACCACGCCAACGAGATCGACGACGACGTAATGGCTGCTCTGGCTCGCTTGAAGCCCGCGTGCCGAGCGCTGCTCAATCAGTCGGTGCTGCTTCGCGGAGTCAACGACTCCGCGGCGGCCCTGATGGCTCTCAGCTGGCGTCTCCACGAGGCTGGGGTCCAGCCTTACTATCTGCACCTCACTGATCCGGTGGAGGGTAGCGGCCACTTCCAGGTGGATGCGGAGCGCGGCCGAGACGTGATCGCCGAGATGGCTCGGCAGATGCCCGGATACCTGGTGCCGCGCCTCGTCCGGGAAGATCCGGGTGCCGAGTCGAAGACGCCACTCTAGCCAGGGCTCGCTGACGTTTGGTGACGACTCAGTGTGGGAGACGGTGTCCGACTGCAGCGTAGAGGCGCGCACCGAGCAGCGCCGCGAGCAGCACGACGACCGCACCACCGGTGCCGTGACCGACCAGAGCGTAGATGGGCCCTGGGCAGGTACCCGCCAGGCCCCAACCCACTCCGAACAGGACTCCGCCCAGCGGATAGCGCCAGCGTGCTCCCGGTCCCCAGGCCTTCGGGGAGATACGGATGGGCTCGCCGGTGAGAGAACGACTCTTCATGGTCTTGGCCAACCAGACCACGAGGGCCGACGTGGCCACGCCTGATCCGAGGACGCCGTACATGTGAAAGGCCTGGAAGCGGAACATTTCCTGGATGCGAAACCAGGAAACGACTTCCGATTTGATCAGCACGATGCCGAAGAAGACGCCGATGACCAGGTAGGCCAACAGCTCCGTAAACGGAGGGCCGGTCGAGGTCGAAACTCTGGGCTTGTCTTGAGAAGGCATCGAGATCTCCTTACAAGAGTGCCGACAGGAGGGCAGGCAGGAGCAGATGAGTGGCGAGCAACCCGCCGGCGAAGAAGCCAGCAGTCGCAATCAACGATGGGAGCTGAAAACTGGCGAGGCCCGTGATGGCGTGGCCAGACGTGCAGCCATTCGCATAGCGGGCGCCAAAGCCCACCAGCAGGCCGCCGACCACCATGACGACGAGCCCGGCTGGCCCGAGGAGAGCTCCGAAGGAGTAGACCTCGGTGGGCACGAGGGACCTTCCCTGGAAAATGCCGATCTGCGCAAGATCGGCTCGAGTGGCTTCGGAGATCGCGACCGGTTTGTCGTGCGTCAGGAGCGTGGCGGCCACGAGGCCGCCGAGCCCGATGCCAACGACAAAGACGAGATTCCAGAGGCCCTTCGACCTCCAGTCGTATTGCAGTGTCTTGCTGTTGCCCGGCCAGACTGCAGCGCACACGTGCTGGAGACTCGACGAGACGCCGAAGGCACGGTCTCCGACGATGAGCAGCATTCCCACGGTGAGGCCGATGAGCGGTCCTGCTACGAACCAGGGCCAAGGCTGAGAGAGGGTGTCGATCATGTCTGGTGTTTCCGAAAGAGTGTGAAGAGTGTCAGAGGAGCTCGGGAACGGTCTGCAGGAGGATGAGCAGACCGATCACGACGAGAAAAATCGCAAACAGTCGTTTCAAGAGCTCCTGCGACAGCCGAGCGCCGACGGTGCGGCCGAAGATGCTGCCCACGATCCCCAGGGCCGCGACGATGGTCAGGACGGTCCAGTCGAGCGACTGCTCGTGTGTGGCCAGTACGTCGAGGTACTTGACGAAGCCGGTGAACGACTTGAGTGTGATGATCACGAGACTGGTTCCGACCGCCAGGTGCATCGACAGGCCGCCCAGAAGCACGAGGGCGGGAACGATCAGGAATCCTCCCCCGACGCCCACGAATCCGGTCACGACTCCGACGATCGTTCCGTCGACGCCGATCCACCAGGGGTGGCGCGCGTGTTGGTCGTCAATGGCCTGGTCGTCGCCCCATGCCGTTGGAACCTCATGGAACATCAAGGCTGCCGCGAGCATCATGACGACGGCAAAGGCGGCCAGTTGGAAGACGCCCGATACCAGGCCACTCAGCCACGCCCCGAGGTAGGTGCCGGCCATGCCGGGCAGACCGAACAGGAGGACCGTTCTCCATGCGACCTGACGGCGCACGGCAAACTGCATGCTGCCGGCGGCAGCGACGGCACCGACGACGAACAGAGAGCCGGCGATGGCCAGCTTCTCGTCCTGACCGACCAGATAGACGAGCACCGGCACGGTCAGGATCGAGCCTCCTGATCCGAGGAGGCCCAGGGCCGCGCCGATTGCAAGAGCGCCGATCCAGGCGAGCATCAGCGTGGCTCCACGGCCAGAGGTGGCGGGGTGCTGGACTCGGTTCGTCGACTCACGGTGAACCGCCTCAGGCCGCTCGCTCGCGCCAGCTCGTGATCTCGTCGTCGACCAGGGTGACGCTGCGCCCCGCCTTCTCGAGGAAAGACGTCGCTGCAGCGGCCCGTGATCCCGTTCGGCAGTAGACCAGCAGCTCGCCGTCGTCTGGGATCTCATCGAGTCGGTCGAGGAGTCGTGTATGTGCGACGTTGTGTGCTCCCGAAACGTGGTTCTCGGCAAACTCCGAGGCGCCTCGGACGTCGAGCACGGTGGTGTCGGCTCGGTCGCGCTCCTGTTCCAGCGCCTCGAAGTCGATCACTCGAGTTGCGCGGAGCAGATCGACGATCTCCGGGGCCTGGAGTGTGGAGCTCAGGGCGAAGCCTCGAATGCGGTCGAAACCGATGCGTACGAGGTCGCGCGTCGCCTCCTCGACGCTGTGCTCGTCTTCGACGATCAGGACGATGTCCTGCTCGGCTGAGAGGTAGGAACCGACAATCGTGGGGAAGGCACGGTCGAGCGGCGCGTGGATCGACCCCTCGAGATGCGTCTGCATGAAGAACTGGCGATCCCGGCGAGTGTCGACAACGACGACTTGGCGGTCCTCGATGGCGCGGCGCAACTCCGTGTCGTTCAGGTGCTCGGCCTCTGGAAGTCCGCCAAGGACCGGGGCACCTACTTTGTTGAGG
>JANQPS010000515.1 GCA_028285365.1 Thermoanaerobaculia bacterium
CAGACGTTCGTCGATCGACTCGACCATCCGAGTGCGAGAGTGTCGGCAGCCGCGATCGCGTCTCTGGGCGAGTTCATTCATGACGAGGGCGTACGTGACCTCCTCTACCGACGTTGGGCTGGCACGGGCGGGCCAGACACGATGCCGACGGCTGATGCGGCCCGCCGCGCTCAGCTGCTCGAGGTGTTGGCACGTGAGCCTCAGGACGGTCGGCTCGTCGACAGTGTCGTCTCGGCCGCTCTCGATCCGGCACCTCACGTCAGGGTGGCCGCGGTCGAGGTCGCCTTCCGGCTTGGTTTGCCGCGAGTGATCGAGCGGCTCGATGGGGACCGTTCGGCAAGAGTCAGATCGGCGTGGCTTCGTGGACGCCTCGGGGACTTGATCAACGGGGCCACCGTGGCGGCCTCCGAGGGGGTGTCGAGCTCGGGGCCGCGAACCCTTGGGGCCTGGGTCGAGCGGGTACGCAGCGATCCTTCGCCTGAGCTGCGTCGCTGGGCATATCTCCTGTTGGTTGCAGCTCCGAGGGCAACACTGGAAGAACTCCTGGATCTGGAGCCGAACGCAACGCTGCCGACGAGCTGGCCGATCGTCGATCGGGACTCGGCGAGTCGTAGTTGTCTGGCTTTGGCTGTCGGCGCCAGAGGTCTCGCCGAGCGGTTCGAGCGAGGCGCGATCATCGGCCTTCTCGAGAGCGCGGCGAGCTCGGATCCGTCGAGCGAGGTTCGCCTTGCGGCTCGCGACATGCTCCTTGCCCTGGGACAAAGTGTTCGACTACCGCCGGGCCGAGTCGACGTCGCGCGTCAGAAAGCCCTCGCGCTGCAGGCCTGGGGCCCTGGCACCGGGCGTGACCAGACGCGTTTGGTCATGGAGACTTCGGTTGGCAATGTCGTGTGGTCGCTCGACTTCGAGACGGCCCCGAGACATGCGGTCAGTCTCCTGCACCTCGCACAGCAGGGTTACTACGATGGTCAGGAGATCGAGCTCGACTCCAGAGGAGACAGCGTCGTCTTCGGCGATGCGACAGGACTGGGAACGGGCGATGCGGGGTATCGCAAGCTCCCGGAGCTCGGACCGAGCGATCTGGAAGAGCACGGCATCGTGCTCGGTGTTCCCAGCCTGCCGCTCGGCGGTGGGCTCGGTGGGAGTCAGTTCCGCATTACACTGTCTCCGCAGCCTTGGTTGTCCGGCAAGGAGACCGTGGTTGGAGAAGTCGTCTCGGGTTTGGAGGTTCTCGACAGGATCTCCTCCGGAGTCGTCATCCAGCGAGTTCGCGTTCTGAGCGAGCCCCCGACGCGATAACTCGTTTTTCTCGTGGCGCGAGATCAGGGGCTGCAACCTTGACCTGAGCACGACGTACCGAGAGACGCGGGAATGGAGCAACGAACTGATGATGAGCTGGTTGCTGCCGTTCTCGACGGGGACCAGGATGCATTTCGCGACCTGGTGGTTCGGTACCAAGGCCGTGTCGTCAACTATCTCTACAGGATCGTCAGGAATCTCGAG
>JANQPS010000537.1 GCA_028285365.1 Thermoanaerobaculia bacterium
TTTCGGAGGCGCTCATCTCGGTGATCAGAGCGTTGCCGATCGGTCCGCCCAGGACTCCGGCGATCAGGCGATCTCCGGGTTGGGCCTTCAGGATCCTGCGGATGTGCCGCACGCGCTCGTCGTCGATGACTGTGACTCGCCGCTGGTCAGGCAGCGTCCGAACGTTCTTCGGGTCGACGAGGAGTAGGTTCATGCCGCTATCAGGCTGGAGAGAGGAAGTCCGCGTCCGAACTGGTGGGCTCTTTGGTTGCTGTGAGGTGCCATTTTGGGCGACGGAGCTCGTCTTGTCGCTGGAGGTTGCGCACAACCAGGCGCACAGTCAGACGCAAGCTCGGACCGGAATGCGCAGTTGGTGTTGGGGACTCCCTTGACGGATGCGTGACCGCGATAGCGGTGGTGGGAGTTCGCCGAAGTCGAAGGTACAACGACTCTAGCCAGCGAGGTTGGCGACAATGCAGAATAGTCCTGAAACACACGATAGTTCCGAAACACACGGTACGACAGTGCGCATACTCCTAGCTGAAGATGAAGCCCTCGTGCGCCGTCTGGTCTCGCGGACCCTGCGAGAGGCTGGCTTCGAGGTCGCCGAGGCGGAAGACGGCGCGAGTGCGTTGGAGCTTCTCGTTGGCGAATCCAGCGAGATTCATGCGATCGTGACCGACGTGGTCATGCCGGGTTTGAGCGGACCCGAGTTCGTCAAACGCGGACAAGAGGAGCTCGAGCGTCAGGTTCCGGTCCTCTACGTTTCTGGCTATCTCAGCTATCCAACGGGCCGGGCTGCTCCCCTTCCCGAGGGAGCGACCCTGCTGAAGAAGCCGTTTACGGCCACTCAGCTGCTCGACGAGTTGGACAGAGTTCTGCGCGAGCGCTACCCCGGCTTCAGTCGCGATGGCGCGCCCATCCTGTCGTTCAGTCAACGTACCGGAGCTTGACGCCTCGCACCGGGTAGGCCGAACGTCGAAGGCGAGTTCGCCTGGTCTCGCGAGCGACGATCGTTCCCGGAGACCCGGTCGCTTGGCAGAATGGCTGAGTAGTCGGAGATCGCAGGGCGCTTTCTGAAGCACGCAAACGGGCGACTGCTCCGTCAGGACTTCGCTAGGTCAGGAGATCGAGAATGACTCGTACGACACCTCCCCGAAACTCGTCCAATCACGGGCCTGCTGGTTCGAATGCCGGCTCTCCCGTTCGTATTGCGCGCTGGTGTGGACTCGGACTCCTGATGGTCGCGGCCGGATGCACGTTTGGCCCGCCTGGTACTTCGCAAGCGGCTGCCCAGGATCGGGCGCGCAACGTCATTCTCTTCGTCGGTGACGGTGTCGACGACTCGCAGCTCACGATCGGACGCAACTACCTGCTGGGTGCTGATGGGGCATTCAGCTTCGATGACTTTCCGCATCGGGCGGCAGCCAAGGTGCTCACCGTCGAGGAGGAGTCTCCCGACAAGCCGCAGTACGTTGGTGACTCGGCCAGCGGAGGAACTGCACTCTCCGCCGGAGTCGTCACCAGCCGCGGTCGCATTGCCACCACGGCCGGCTCCGACGAGGACGTCGTGACCATTCTCGAGCTCGCCGAAGCGGCCGGCAAGCGCACCGGCATCGTGACCACCGCAAGTCTGACGGACGCCACCCCGGCGAGCTTCGTGGCGCACATCAGCCGGCGGTTCTGCGAAGGCCCGATGGACATGGACGGTGCTCGCGGCGGTACGATGCCTGGCTGTCCCGAGGACAAGAAGAGCAATGGCGGTCCGGGGTCGATTGCGGAGCAGATCGCCGACGCTGACGTCGAAGTACTTCTCGGAGGCGGCAAGCGCCACTTCGACCAGGCTGACGAAGGTGGTGCGAACCTCATCGACAAGATGAAAGAGCGTGGCTATGCGGTCGTCGAGAACGCGGTGCAGCTCAGCTCGTTGGCGGAGGACACCGAGAAGGTGCTGGGTCTCTTCGGGTCGAGCACCCTGCCTGTCGAGTGGAGCGGAGAGAACCAGCTGAGGGCGAGACCGGTCAAGCTCTCGAGTGACGGCCAGCCTGAGCCGGTCGAGCCCTTTTCGTGCGTCGAGAACCCGGCTTTCGGAGAGCGTCCCACACTCGAAGCCATGACGCGCCAGGCCCTTGCGCTGCTGACCGCTGGTGATGGAGGCGAGGGGTTTTTCCTCATGGTCGAGAGCGCGTCGATCGACAAACAGGCACACGCCGCCAACCCTTGTGGTCAGATCGGCGAGACGCAGGCGCTAGACGACTCGGTCAAGGCCGTTCTCGAGTTTGCGATGGGCCGCGACGACACGCTGATCGTGGTGGCCTCGGATCATGGCCACTCTCCGCAGATCGTTCCCTATCCCAGCATGTTTGCCGGAGGGCCAGTTCCCCAACCGCAGTATCCGCCGGGCAAGCTGGCGGTCCTCGAGACTCTCGAAGGGTCGCTCATGGGCATTTCCTACGGCAGCAACAAACTCGGCATCGAGGAGCACATCGGCACTCAGATCCCTGTTTTCGCGAGCGGGCCAGGAGCAGAGCGCGTCAGGGGCCTCATGCGGCAGAGTGATGTCTTCGACGTAATGCGAGAAGCCATGGGGTTGCCGCGGGAACGGAAATGACGACCTATCCGGCGGTCGCGCGGCGGACGCGTCGCATGGCAATCGTCTGCTCAGGCTCTTTCGCGCTAGCTGTGTTCCTTGGACTGTCTGCGGCTCTGCGGGCCGAGCTGCGGCTCGAGCCGGTCCTCCAGAGCGCGGCACCAGTGGTCGACTTCACCTTTGACGAGCGGCGGCTACTGGTCGCGACGCTCGACGGTCTTATCGGAGCTCTCGTAGAGAACGAGACGTCGGGTTTCGAGTTGGACGTGATTCTCAACCTAGGCTCGCGGGTTGTTGGTGCGGACGGGCTGGGCTTGTGGAGTCTCGTGATCGACGAGACATCCGTTGGCCCGATTCTCTACGTGCACTACGCCGAGCGTGAGACTCTCGATGCCGTTGTGTCGCGATTCTTGCCCGATGAGCTTGGCGGCTATCGCCTAGAAGGTGAGGGCGTCCTTCTCCGGATCCCGAAGAGCCGCGGGCTGCACTACGGCGGATCGTTGGCTTTTGACTCGCAGGGCCATCTTCTGATTGCTACCGGCGACAGCACTGGGAGGGCCAGTGGCCCGGATCCGGACTGTCTGGCTCAGTCGCTCGACAGTCTCCAGGGCAAGGTGCTCCGGCTCGACGTGAGCGGCCCGTCTGCGTCAGCGCCGTTCTATGACATTCCGCCGGACAACCCCTTCGTCGAGAGCGGCCGCGCGGAGGTTTGGGCTTTAGGTTTACGAAATCCCTGGCGTCTCAGCATGGATCGCGAGACCGGAGACCTCTGGATCGCCGACGTGGGCGGCGATAGGCGAGAGGAGATCGACTTCGAGCCTTTCGACTCAAGAGGTGGGATCAACTACGGCTGGAAGCGTATGGAAGGCACGCGTTGCAGTAACGACGTGTCGGGCTGTGCGGCAGATCTCCCCCCATGTGGTGACCCGAGCTATCAGGTACCCCTCATCGAGTACAGCCACCAAGAGTCTCGCTGTTCGGTGATCGGCGGCTATGTCTATCGCGGGCGCTTGGCTCCTCAGCTCTATGGTCGATATCTCTATGGCGACCTGTGTAGCGGAGAGATCTGGGCTCTAGAGCGGACCTCAACGGCTAGTGTCGATCTCGGGCTGCGTCTCGGGGGGTTGGTGGCATTCGGTGAAGACGCCGACGGCGAGATCTGGGTCTCGTCACTCGACGGCATCTATCGACTAGCAGCAAGCGACGTCCCCGCCGGCGGAATCCTCGAGCTCGAGTCTCGTCACATTGAAGTAGCAGAGAGTGCAGGAACCGTGGATATCGGCGTCGTGCGGGTTGGCGGAGAGGACGGCGCGACCGCTGTTCGGGTCGTGACGAGACCCGGATCCGCGGGCGCGGATGAGGACTATGCTCCGATCGATGTGGTGCTCTCCTGGCCACACGGCACGAGTGGCCGTCGGGGTGTGACGGCAGCTATCGTGGACGACAATCTCTTCGAGGAAGATGAAGAGTTCGAGGTGCGGCTGGAACTCCTAGATGGTGCTACCAATCTCGGTGCGCGCCGCTCGGGAACGGTGACGATCGTCGATGACGATCCCAGGTGTCGGGGGAGTGCGGAAGCTCACTGTCTTTCAGGTGGACGCTTTCGAGCGAGCACGAGTTGGTCGACAGCGCAAGGGACTTCGGGAGCCGGACAAACACGCGCGCTCACCGACGAGACCGGTGCCTTCTGGTTCTTCGATGAGTCCAATCTCGAGATCGTCGTAAAGGTCCTCGACGGTTGTGGGGTCAATGGGAAGTACTGGGTTTTTGCCACCGGGCTGACCGACGTGGAGGTACGTCTTGAGATCACCGATACCGAGACCGGTCGACAACGAATCTACGAGAGCCAGCAGGGCGAACCATTTCGACTGATTCGCGATACCGAGGCTTTTGGCGCTTGTAGTGACTCTGTCTGAAACCGCCCTGGTGACCACCATCGGCGCCTGACTTGCTAGGATGCCGGCCCTTCACACAGTGTGATCACGTGGACCCTGGAGGCGGGTGTCGCGATGGCTCGAGGCCACGAGCGACCTCACCGACCATGGCCGAGGAGAGCCGATGAGCAAGTTCGAGTTTCCGGTAGAGGCGAGCCACATCCTGATGTTCGCTCGGTCGGTTGGCGACCCCAATCCGATCTACGCAGATGCCGAGCAGGCCAAAGACACGGAACCGGGGGGCGTGATCGCTCCGCCGACCTTCTGTCAGGCGAGTGCGCAGTTCAATCCCGACTACTTCCTGCGGCCCAAGATCGGTGAGCCGTGGTTCGGCTCGGGCAAGGAGCCCACTGGGGCTCCAGCTGGCTCGGGCGGCGGCGGCACCGGACTCCATGCCGAGCAGCACTTCGAGTATCACCGCCATCCCAGACCAGGCGATGTGCTCACCGTCGAGACGCGTGATGGAGAGACCTGGGAGAAGCAGGGGCGTCGTGGTGGTCTGCTGAAGTTTCGCGAATCGATCACTGAGTACCGTGACCAGAACGGCGAGTTGGTGGTCACCGCCCGTTCCATTGGCGTTCAGACCGAGAAGGTCGTCGAGCAGGAGGGTTAGAGATCATGGCACTCAAGGCAAGTGAGCTCTCAGTTGGTGCGACCTACGAAGAGCAGGTGGTCGACAACCTGACTCGGACTCAACTCGTGCAGTACGCGGGCACGTCCGGCGACTACAACCCGTTGCACACCGACGAGGTCTTTGCGACTCAGGTTGCTGGCTACCCGGCGGTCTTCGCGCACGGCATGCTGTCGATGGGTCTGACCGGGAAGGCACTCACGAACTACGTCGGCGACGGTCGACTCACCAAGTACGGTGTTCGCTTCAAGGCGCAGGTCTGGCCCGGCGACAGTCTCACCACGACCATCACCGTCGACGAAGTGCGTGACGAGGACGGTTCTCACTACGCTGACCTCTCGGTCGTGACCGTCAATCAGGAAGGAACTCCCGTCATCCAGGGGAGCGCAACCGCCAGACTGGATCCTTGAGGGGTCGGTTCTCGACGCCTCCGGAGAAGCGCCTGACGATCGTTCGGGCGCGCTTCCCACTCGAATCTCTTGCGCTCCCACAGCGGCATCTGCTCGGAGTGATGGAAGGAACGTTGACCGATGAGTGACACGAACACGCGCATGATGTTCGGCAAGGTGGCCCTGGTGACCGGAGCCGGACGCGGTATTGGGGCAGAAATCGCCAAGATGATGGCGGCTCGCGGCGCCAAGGTGGTCGTCAATGACCTGGGCGGCAGCGCGACTGGCGAAGGCTCGGATCTCGCTCCCGCCGAGCAGGTGGTTCAAGAGATCAAGGCCGGCGGCGGCGAGGCCGTCACCAACGGCGACAGTGTTGCGGACAGCGCTGGCGCCAAACGTATGGTCGAGCAGGCGATAGACGAGTTCGGTCAACTCGACTGCATCGTCAACAACGCGGGGATCCTGCGCGACGTCATCTTTCACAAGATGACCGAAGACGACTTCGACGCGGTGATCAACGTCCACCTCAAGGGCAGCTTCAACACGTCGAGTGCCGCCGCTCCGATCTTTCGCAAGCAGCTCAGCGGCTCGTTCGTGCACATGACGTCGACGTCGGGTCTCATTGGGAACTTCGGTCAGGCAAACTACGCGGCAGCGAAGCTCGGCATCGTGGGCCTCTCGAAGTCGATTGCCCTCGACATGTCGCGCTTCCAGGTTCGCTCGAACTGCATTTCGCCCTTCGCGTGGAGTCGACTGATCGGAACGATTCCGACCGACGACCCCGCACAGGCCGAGCGGGTAGCCAAGATCAAACAGATGACCCCGGCCCACATCGCGCCGCTTGCGGTGTTTCTCTGCAGCGAACAGGCCGAGGACGTCTCCGGTCAGATCTTTGCGGTGCGCAAGAACGAGATCTTTCTGATGGGACAGTCACGCCCGATCCGTTCAGTGCATCGTGAGGACGGGTGGACACCAGAAACCGTGGCCGAACACGCCATCCCCGCAATGAAGTCGTCGTTCTACGGGCTCGATCGGTCGGCGGACGTGTTCAGCTGGGACGCCATCTGACGACTCTCGACCACTCTGTCCTTCAACTCTGTCCTTCAACTCTGTCCATCCACTCGGTCGATCCGTTCTGTCGATCCGTTTTGTCGATCCGTTTTGTCGATCCGTTTTGTCGATCCGTTTTGTCGATGGAGTGCAAGAGCCGCGGCTAGAGCGGGATCAGAGGACGCCCGTTCATCGCCTGGAGATAGAGCGCGCCGACGGCGGCTGCGTAGAGCACGCTCGAGACGATCACGATCCACAGCTGCGAGCTTCGTGACAGGCGCGATTGGGCGCGAGTCAGCAGGAAGCCGAGAAACGGCAGGATCTGGAGGGCGTGGAGTCCGGCGCCGTGGGCGATGCGCAGGTCGCCCGCCTCGGTCGACCAGTTGACGACGGGCAGACCGGGACCCCCGTCCGGAGCTCCCACGGTGTGGCCGTTGTTGGCAACGAGCTGGCCGCCTACCGCGCTGCCGATCAGGAAGACCGCGAGACCGAGGCGGATTCCCCAGAGGTAGGGCGGCGGGAGGTCCGGTTTTGCAAACGAGAACCAGACGAGAAGTCCGACAGCCACCACCGTGTTGATCGCGATGAGGGTTCCCATCGTGCTGAAGATGGCTGCGTCGAGGGCGTTTGCGGTGTTGAAGTGTGACGTCGTGCCGCGCGCGGCCTGTCCGGCGATGCAGACGATCTCGATCCACATCGAAGCGACGATGGTCCATGAAGCCAGTCGCCTCAGCCATCGCCGCTCTCCCATGTACTCGAGTAGCCATGCGACTGTGACTGCGTAGATCGCGATCGAGAGGGCGAACTTGAAGGGTTTGAGCCAGGCGTTGACGCCTGTGATCGTGCGCTCGTCGAACGCCATCAGCACGAGAAACACAGCCGCCAGCGCGAGGTGGCCCAGCGCGGTGTACGCCAGCGGCGCATCGCGACGTTTTGCCTCGCGCAGGAAGCGGCTGAGGTCGAGGACCATCCCGGCTCCCGGTCAGTCCTCTCCGGACGCGGAGTCGACAGACAAGGCCTTCGACTTGGCGCTACGGAGTATCAGGTAGAGCAGCAGTCCGACCGGGCCGGCCATGAACGTGAGGAGCAGGCAGGGTATGACGAGCCAGTGGGAGATGCCCAGTCGACTAGCGTCTCGGACCTCCCAGGCTCCGACGAACAGGTCGAAGGCGAGGAAGTGGACCCAACCGACGAGCAACATGGTCGGGTTCGAGAACAGCTGTGCGAGGTCTTCGAGAGAGCCGAAGCCCCCCTCGGCGCCACCCAGCAGTCCGCTCGCAAACAGAAAAGCGTAGAGAGCACAGAGCAAACCGGCGATGATGAGCGGAGCCACGACCGTCGGGCCTGGCCTCCAGCGCGGTGCGAAGATCAGCAAGGCCCACCCTGGTAGAACCGAGACGTTGGCGATCGAGAAGATGAGGTCGTTGTTCATGGGGACGAGATCATCCTACAGGCTCCCGAGGAGCGGTGAGTCGTGCGTGTAGGGTGTGCGGTTGGGCCTCCGGTCGGCGTTTTCTCTAGTGAAGCCGAGACTCCGCGCTGAACCTGCGACGCCACCGGACCCGTGCCCCATCAGCTTTCGCGCGCCTTCTCGAGGCTGCAAACCACGGAGGACTGACATGAAGAACGTGAAACCGACCTTTGTCCCAAATCTCGCCCCAAATCTCGTCCCAAGTCTCGTCCCTAATCTCGTCACTACTCTCGTCGCGGCACTCGTGGCCGCGATCGCGGCGCCCCTCTGGGCCGCGGAGTCAGGGTCTGGATACTTCAGATTCAAGGAGAACAAGCAGAGCTACTCTCACTCGGTTGCCCTCTCGAG
>JANQPS010000538.1 GCA_028285365.1 Thermoanaerobaculia bacterium
AGAAGTTGCGCCAGGGACCGGATTCGCTCTGGTAGCCGAGCTGCTCGAGGGCGTCGGCCATGAGAACCCGTGCACTCATGTTCCCGGGTTCGTCGAGCACGACATGACCCAGCACCTCGGCGACCCATCGATAGTCGCCCTCGCCGAAGCTCGTACGAGCACCTTCGACGATCTTCTGGGCGCCACCCATGAATCGGACGTAGCGTGACGCCGCCTCGTGTTGGGGCAGCGGCTCCAGGTTTGCCGGATGACCGTCGAAGTAGCCGAGGTACTTGACGTAGACCGCTTTGGAGTTGTGGCTGACCGTCCCGTAGTAGTCGCGGTTGTAGAACTCCTGCGCCAGCGCCTCGGGGAGCTCGATCTGTTCGGCGATCTCTTCTTTGGTGTAGCCGTGATTGGCGAGGCGCAACGTCTGGTCGTGGATGAACTTGTAGAGATCGCGCTGCTTCGCCAGATAGTCCAGCGCGGCGTCGCGTCCCCAGATCGGCCAGTGGTGGCAGCCGAACTGGACCTCGAGGCGATCTCCAAAGAGGTCCATGGACTCCTGGAGCTGGCGGGCCCAAGCCAGAGCGTCGCGAGTCTGCGCTCCACGAGGTGTGTAGACGTTGTGCAGGTGGTGAGACGCAATCTCCGACATGCACAAGGCCCCGAGCTGCGGAAAGAAGAAGACCATCTCAGTGGGTGCTTCGGTGCCGGGAGTCCACTGAAACTCCATCTCGACTCCGTCGATGGTTCGGGTCTCGCCAGTTTCGTAGATGGTGTCGGTCGGCACTGCGAAGCCGGTGGTACCCATGGCAAGAGCTGCGCCGAGTCCGTTGCCCACAAAAGCCTGGGGAGAGTCGGGCAGCAGGTTCCCGAACATGAACGCGGCACGTCGATTCATGACGTTGCCAGCCATGACGTTCTCGCTCAGCGCCTCGGTGACGTAGTCCCGGGGTGCAAGCACCTGAACGTCGCCGCGGGCCAGCTGTTCGGGACTGGCGACTCCGTGAACACCCGCAAAGTGATCGGCGTGCGAGTGCGTGTGGATGATGGCGCGAACCGGGCGCTGTCCGAGATGCTCGTTGGCCAGTTCGAGAGCGGCGGCCGAGGTCTCGGCCGCGGTCAGCGGGTCGATGATGATCCAACCCGTCTCGCCTCGGACGAGGGTCATGTTCGCGAGATCGAAGCCGCGGACCTGGTAGAGCCCGTCGGTCACCTCGAACAGGCCGTGGTAGCGAGCGTTGAGCTGGCACTGTCTCCAGAGGCTCGGATTGACGGTTGCTGGTGCTTCGCCGTCGAGAAAGTCGAAGCGCGAGAGGTCGAACACGGTCTTACCGTCTCGCTCGCGCTTGATCGTTACGGGATTGATGGTCGCGATGAAGCCCCTCTGTGCGTCTTCGAAGTCTCGTCGGTTGGTGAAGTCGAGGCTCTCGAGGACGCGACGCTGTCGCTCCTCGGTGAACGCCGAGGCCGGTTTGGGGTCTAGATCGTGAGACATGTCGGGCTCCGTCGAGGTGGGACCTCGATGTCGGGGTTGGACCGCCGCTCACCCTAGTGGAATAGCAGCCGGGTTTGGCGGGAGGTGCGAGAAGTCTTCGTGTCTGCGACTCTCGCGATAGCAGCTGACGATCGGAGCGAGGTCAGCCGGGCTCGCGCCATGCAAGATGACACCGTCAGCGCCGAGCTCGAGCTGAGCGCGGATCTTGTCGACGCACTGTTGAGGGCTGCCGGTGGCTGCGGGCGCCAACCACTCGTCGGGGATCAAGGGAGCGATCTGCTCCAGCTGTTCGGTCGTAGCCAAGGCGTCGATGGCACCACGAAAGCTGGAGACGAGAGGGTCGGCGCGGAAGCGCTCGAGGACCTTCGGGTCCCAACGATTGGTGCTCACCATCAGGTCACCGTAGGCCTGGAGGTAGGTGGCCATTCGGCCGACCGTCTTCTTGAGCCGAGTCGGCTCCGGCAGGTGGTCGCCGATCGTGGCAAAACACGACCAGACGCGCACATGGTCAGGGTCGCGGTCGGCTTCCAGGGCCGCGCGTTTGACGGTCTCTACGCAGCGCTGGAGGGTCTCGTCGGTGAAGAACGTGTGCAGGACGACCGCGTCGAAGAAGCGGCCGCCCAGCGCCAGTGAGTTGGGGCCGAAGGCGGTGAACGTCATCGGAATGTGGTGACCGGCTTCGGCGCCGAGCGAGAGGACCGGGAACCGCCCGGAGGGTCCTTCATAGTCCACGATGGTCTCGCCTACCCACAGTCGTCGCATCAGCTTGACGAACTCTTCGATGTGAACGGTCTTGAGTGGTTCGAGCCCCATGGCGGCAAACATCCTCGGAATGCCTCGCCCCAATCCGAGAGAGAACCTGCCACCCGTGAGGCGATGCATGGTCAGCGCGTAGGCCGCGGTGACCAGGGGATGTCTCGTGTTCTGGTTGGTGGCAGCGGTCGCGAGACCGATCTCGGTCGAGACGGCTCCGGCTGCGCCCGAGAGCGTGGCCGCCTCTTTGATGTTGAGTCGCTCCGAGATGAAAGCCGAGCCCAGGCCCATCGCCTCGCCGTCGCGCACTTCGTCGATGAGCTCGGCTGGACTCTTGGGCTGGCCCGCTAGCGTGTAGAACGCCAGCTCGTTCATTCGTGGCTCGAATTCCGAGTCGAGCCGGCCCAAAGGTGTGCGGTTCACCATGCCGCTGCCTCAAACCGTTACAGGACTTGGGGGACGGCGAGGCCCGGCTGAGCGGCCCACGGCCAGATTCAGGCCGAGCTCAACCATCGCCGATGGCAATGGGCGAGTGAACCCCGAGTGAACGCGCTCCAGCGGATCTCGCAAGCAGCTCTAGCAGCTCGCTCCGGGGCCGCAAAATGCGACTCGCATGGATTCGATCCTACTGTCCGCGTGGCACTGCGAGCGGCAGTGCCGGACCTACTGGGATCGCGCGAGAGTTCGGCTGCGGGTTGCCCCATTGGGGGACTCTCGAGTGACCGTCAGCGAGTTGCTGCCCGTTGCTCGCCAGGTCTCGCGAGTGCCGTTGCTCTGCTCGAGAACGACAGCTCCGTTTTCGATCGAAGCGCTCGTGGTTCGACCATCGACAGGGCGAGGCTGGCCATCGAGCTGGAAGACGCGAACGCGGTTGCCACGACCTCCTCGGGTCTCGATAGTGATCGAGTCGGCTGTTTGCGAGATGACGATCTCTACAGTGGGGTTCGACGCGACTCTCGACGTCCCGTTGCGAGAGTCAGAGGCGCCTCGGTCGGCAAGCCAGACTCCGTCGAGACCCGGCACCTGGGCAAACCCCGCGCCTGAAACGCCAACCAAGATCGACAAACCGAAAAGAACAACTCGCAGCACGGTCGCCTCCCTCTTTCGAGATGGATGAGCAGTCACTCGAGCGGGGTGCCAGTCAAGCCGACCCGCTTCTGTCCAGCGTCGACTGACGTATCAGTCTGCTGTCGAGACAGTCGATGGGTAGCAGAATGAATCCCCGGAGCCTTTGCAGGGTAACACGTTCTGTCAGGAACCTGGTTCTCGAGCCGCGCTGGAGCCAGCGGCGTTGGGCCTGGCCGCTCTGGCGCGCGCGGCACGAAGCCGGTCCTGGCCCCGACTCGCGCGATTGGACCGGAGCCATGAGCGGCGAAAGCTCGACGGTGCCTCCTGAAGAAGCTTCTCCCGCTGCTCTGCGCTGAGCAGCTTCATTCCCTGGATCATCATGTCCGAGCGAACCCTCGCCTGATCGGCGACGCCGGCGGACATCAGCTGGGCATAACGAAGCGCCTCCTCTTCGTTTCCGGCCTCCAGGGCGGAGGCGAACGTCTGGAAGTTCTGTCCCCTGGCTCGATCTGCCTGCTGCTGGTGCTCGAATGCCGCCGTGAGAAGCTGGTCGAGCGCTGCACGCTGAGAGCCAGTGAGCTCGAGCGCGGCCACCAGCTCGTCTTGATTCCACCAGGCGTCGGCGACCAGGCGCTCGGAATAGGGGCGACTGATATCGACCACTCTGCGTTCGCCGGAGGCTTGTGAGGGCGATCGGTCGCTGCCGACATCAGTGGTTGCGTCCGCTACCGGCACTGAGCGAGGCGTTTGAGGCTCCTCGTCTGCAATGGGCGGCTTGCCACAGGCCAGAACCACGACCGCTACGAAGATTCCGGTCCAGGGAGCCGCCCAAAGCAGCTTGGTGGGCCGCCTGACAGGGGGTCTCTTCGGCATGTTGAGGCTTGTGTGCATCATTCATCGTTATGCTAGCGAACTCGGCGGTTCGGTGGGTCTTCGGCGGACCAGGTCCATAGGTCTGGTCAGCATTGGACGCAGAGGTCCGCCAAGTCGCCTCGAGCTCGGATATGACCCGCGAATTCCCTAGATGCTTTTGCCCGCGTAGACCTTCGATGTGCTCGGCGTTACGACACAGACGTTGGAGTTCGGACCGTTTGAGCCCTTTTGACGACGGTTCTTCTGGCGACCAGAACCGGGTGGAGCAATGAGTCGATCCGTGCGAGTGGTGTCGGCGGTAGCGCTCTTTGCCGTTGCCGTCGGCATCTTTGCCTTCCTCTACCTGGGACGACAGGAGGGCGGCTGGCGCGATCAGTCGAATTGGCGCGGCGACGCCAATATCGAGCGGCGACCGAGGTCCCTGGTGCTGATCACTGTCGATACGACCCGAGCGGACCGATTGGCACCCTACGGAGCCCAGGGACCGGAGACACCCACGTTCAGCCGGCTGGCCGAGCAAGGAATCTTGTTCGAGAGAGCGTACTCCGTAGCACCGATCACACTGGTCGCCCACACCAGCATTCTCTCTGGTCTCTATCCACCGGAGCACGGTGTCAGAAACAACGGCACGCACCACGTGCCGGCAGAGATCGAAACGATGGCAGAGACCCTCAGTGGCGAGGGTTATCGCACAGCGGCGTTCGTATCCGCCTCCGTTCTGGAAAAGCGCTACGGCCTCGATCAAGGATTCGAGTACTACGACGATGACCTATCGACGGGCCGCGAGCGCCATCCGCGGATGGTGGCTGATCGGCCGGCCGGAGCAGTCGTGGATTCGACATGGCAGTGGCTCGATGATCTCGAGGAGAAGGAGCGCTTCTTCGTGTGGGCGCACTTCTACGACCCGCACGCTGTCTACTCTCCGCCGCCGCCCTACCGAGACCAGTATCGCGACAATCTCTACGATGGTGAGATCGCCTACATGGATGCTGAGATCGGGAGGCTCCTGAGACATCCTCGTCTGCGCTCGAACAGAGATGTCGTGGTCATGGTGGTGGGGGACCATGGCGAGAGCCTCGGTGAGCACGGGGAAGAGACCCACGCGATCCTCGCCTACGACTCCACGATGCACATACCGTGGCTCATCTGGATGCCCGGTGGGCCAAAGGCGCTGCGGGTTCCAGTGCCTGTCAGTCAGGTCGACGTGATGCCGACGGCACTGGACTTGCTGGATGTCCGGATTCCGTCGGGCCTCGCTGGAGAGAGTCAGCTGGGGCTTCTCAGCGGACAGCCCCCACCGGAGCGATTGCTCTACGGTGAGACCTATCTGCCGTTCTATACCTATGGCTGGGCCAAACTGCGGTCGCTGCGCCGGGGGGCTTGGAAGTACATCGAGGCACCCACTCCGGAGCTCTACGACCTCTCCCGCGACCCTTTCGAGCTTTCCAATCTGTTCGATCAGCGTGAGGGTCTGGCTCACGACCTGGGCCGTGACCTCGATGAGTTCATGGCAAGTCGTGAAGACCCCGAGCGCGAGACCAGCCTCGAACTCGACACTGATGCTCTGGAGCGCCTTCGCAGTCTCGGCTATCTCGCGGTAGGTAACGTGCCGGAGATTCCAGATGAGGATCGGCCCGATCCCAAGGACGTCGTCGATCTGCACGTGGGACTCGAACGTGCGCGCCGGCTCATGCGAGATCGTCTCCACGACGAGGCAGTCAGGCAGCTTCGCCGGGTTCTCCAGCGCGACCCGAACAACATGGCAGCGCTCGTCGACCTGGCGACTGCACTGGAGCAGCGGGGTGACGTGAGCGAGGCTCGATCAGCCATCGAACGAGCCTTGGCGCTCGATCCCAACTATTCGCGTTTGCACCTCTTGATGGCTGCTCTCGAAGCCCGGCAAGGCGATCTGGAACGTGCTCTCGAGCTCGTGAACACAGCTCTAGGACAGGACTCGCAGAGTCTCGAGGCAGGCCTTCAGCGCGCCATCTACCTGATTCGTCTCGGGCGCGCCGTCGAAGGAGAGCAAGCGTTCGCGGAGGTTATGGAACGTTTTCCAGACAACCCACGCCTTCGGAGTGTTTACGCACAACTGGTCGAGATCCCGAAGCGTCAGTACGAAAGTGCCGAGGAGCATCTGCTGGCTGCCCTCGATCGCGATCCGTTCCTAGTGGTCGCATGGCGGGCTCTCGGTCGCCTCTACGAACTGACGGCTCGTCCGAGCCTTGCAGTCGAGACCTACACCGACGGCCTGCGAAGGCAACCCGATGACGCCGAGCTGCATGCTCGCCTTGGACTCCTCCTGGCGAGACGCACTGAGGGAAGCGACGCTGAGCGCCATCTACTCGAGGCGATCAGGCTGGCTACGAGGCCGCGGTCTGATCTTCATGTTGCGCTGGGCGGCTGGCTGGCTGAGCAGGGGCGCCTGTCAGAGGCGGAGCAGCAGTACGCGATTGTGCTCGAGCGGGAGCCTGACAATCCGTCTGCGCGCAACAACCTGGCCATCGCCTATTACCGCAGCGGGCGTCCCGAGCTCGCTGTGTCCGAGCTTTCCCGGTTGATCGAGGAGTACCCTCGTTACGCTGATGCTCTCAACAACCTCGCCGCGATCGAGATCGACAGGGCCGGCTGGGTGCCCGCCGAGGCGTTTGCCCGCAGGGCCCTGGCGGTCGACGACTCACTGGCAGAAGGCTGGAACAACCTGGGCGTGGCGCTCGACGAACAGGGGCGCCTGGAGGCGGCGCTTCCGGCATTCGAGAAGGCGCTGGATCTCGAGTCCGACTACTGGCGAGCAAGGTTCAATCTAGCCGTCCTCTACCGCAAGATGGGCCTCTACCGTGACGCGGCCAAGACCATGCAGGAGGTAGTTGCTCAGGTACCGGCCTATGCCGACAGCCACCTCGAGCTCGGCCGGCTCTATGCCGATCGGCTCAATCAGCCAGAGCTGGCTTGGACGCACTTCAACGCCTTCCTGCGCTCGGCTCCCGATCACCCTGAGGCCGAGGCTGTCAGGAGAGAGCTCGGCTCGTTGGCTCGTTGAGCCGGTGCAGAAACCAGCGCCGATTCGTTGAGTGTCGGTTCGTAGTCTGCTACCTTCGTGTCACCGTCAGAAATAGGCCGCGCGGCAGCGCAGACCAGAGAGCGCAGAACAGAGAGCGCAGACCAGAGAGCAAGGGATGCGGGTCGACCGTGGCTTCAGACGCTGAGTAGCGCGAACGAATCTTGCGGTGAGTCGTCCAGACCGCCGCCAATATCGATGACCTGAGGGGAGAGCGAACCGATGAAGCGCAGACTGCTGACTGGAGGAGTCCTCGTCTGTCTCGTGCTGTTCAGCCACATTGCGCTCGCTCAGGGCAGGCCGAGTGGCATTCGGGTCACGGTCACAGCGGTGGACGGATTGGCCAACACGGTCGACTTCGACGTCACGCTCAACACGTCGAGCGTTTATGGCGTGCCGACTCTGACGGCGCCGACTGGACTTCTGGGTGACTACGTGTTCACCGAGTTTTATGCCACCACCTATCCGCCGGGCTTCACCGGCCAGGTGCTGAGTCCGGTCATCGCCGCGATCGACTACGGCGACGGTCAGACGCTTCAGAACGGCAGGATCCCTCAGGTCTCGCCTGGCGTATACCGCGGTTCGTTCAGCCACACCTATCCGGCGCAAGGCACCTACGATCTGCGAGTTGCGACCGCTGCCATGCTCGGCCTCAACGACGTTCCGGTGACGGTGACCACCGGCAACACGATCAACAATCCCAATCAGGCCCCGACCACACCCACCGGCGCCCAGTCGTTTCTCGGGAGCTGGGTCGGTCGGAGCTTCTTTGGTGGTACGTTGACGTACAACCTGGTTCAGCCGGTCGGGGGTGACGCCTTCGAGTGGGGCATCTCGAACTCGGTGACTTCGGGCGCGCCTTACGGAGCTCCGGGCGGCGGTGTTCTCGTGGCGGCTGGGCTGTTGGAGGTCCCGACCGCCTCGTTCTACGGTCTACTCGCTCTGGGAATTGCCATTTCGCTCGGCGGACTCGTCTTGCTCTGGCGACGCTGAGCCGAACCGTCGGGTCTGCGTTGTGGTGCATGCCTGGCTGGATCGCGCTGTTCTTTCTCGCGCTTTGGCTCACCGCGACGGTGACGGCATGCACAGGTCGCGATGGCGCGTCTTTGATCGAGAGGGCAAAGACGCAAGCGATCTACGAAGATCGAACTGCTGAGGTAGGTGTCGAGTTCGAGCACTTCAACAGCGCGAGTGGTCGGTACTACTTCCCTGAGGCCGCCGGGCCGGGTGGAGCCCTGTTCGACTACGACGGCGACGGCGATCTCGATCTCTATCTCGTGCAGGGTCGACTGCTGGCGGACATCGAGCCCGAAGAAGCGCTGTTTCCGCCGCGAGGTCCCCTGACCGACCGTCTCTACCGCAATGACCTGGCGGTTGACGAGCGGGGGCTCACCAGCGTGCGGTTCGTCGACGTCACTGCCAGCAGCGGCATCGAAGGCATTGACTACGGGATGGGAGTCGCTGCCGGAGACTTCGACAACGACGGCAAGGTAGACCTCTACGTCACCAGCTACGGTGAGAACCGACTGTGGCGCAATCTGGGAGACGGTCGTTTCGAGGAGGTCACTGTGGCCGCCGGGGT
>JANQPS010000602.1 GCA_028285365.1 Thermoanaerobaculia bacterium
CCCATCAAGGCTCCGCTGAGAGATGGAATCGCGGTGGCCGCGGCTCCGTCTCACCTACTCGCGACTCGTTGCCTTCACTCTGGGTCCCCGCCACGGAGCGCCGCGGCCCAACCACAGGAGCTCTCCGGTCTGGCCACTCTCGAGGGCTTCGCTGATACCGATGTTCGCGTAGAGCGCCCGGCTGAACAGGACCCCCTCTTCCATCGCGATCAGCTCGGTCGCAAAGCCGCTGTTGGCGGCAGCGTAGAGCCGGCCATCACGATCGCTGACGTGGACGACGAGCTCCGGCGCAAACTCGTAACTGCCCACGAGACTGACCTGCTTCTCGGGAGTCAGCCAATTGGGGGCAGCCAACAGACGCGACGCCGCTGTCTGGCCTCGCAGCTGAGGCTCGGGCGCCTCGCGGCCCAGCGCCAAAGCCGCCACACCGTGCCTGAGCTGCTCGAGCGCCCCGCTTTGAACGTTGCTCAGGACCACCACCACGACCGAGCTCCCCGGGTACCAATCCAAAGACGCACTGACGCCAGCCGTGCGCCCATCGTGACCGATGCGAGTCGGTGAGACCGAGACTCCGAGACCGTAGCCGTTCCCTCCATCCTGCAGCATCTGCTTCCAGGACTCCGAGCGCAGTACGTTGTCGGCACCATCGCGCCCGGCTCGCATCGCGCGCATCCACCGCAACAGATCGGCAGCGGTCGTCACCAGACCCGCCGCTCCGACGTTGACCGAAGGATGCAGCTGCTGTGCAGCAGCGACGTCGGCGTAACCCCGAGGATCCAGAGGTACAGACTGCCCTTCGAGAAGCGAAGACGTTGTTCGCACGCTGGTGCGACTCATGCCCAACGGGCCGAAGATGCCTTCCTCGAGAACGGTACCGAGGTCCTTTTCGGTCACCGTCTCGACCAGATGAGACAGAAGAACGTAGCCCGCGTTGCTGTAGAGGTACTGGCCTGGCTCACGCCGAGCGAGCTCGGTGACGATCATTCGAGCTACGCGGCCGCTCGACGCGCCAGTCTCCGCCAGCGCTCCGAACGACGGTGCTGCCGTGTGGTCGCCCAGCCCCGACGAGTGGTTGAGCAACGAGCGGATGGTCATCGACGCCGAGTCACCCAACGCCGGCAGATGATCGTTCAGCCGATCGTCGAGCGTCATCACCCCGCGCTCGACCAGCTGCAGCACTGCGGCCGCGGTGAACTGCTTGGAAATGGACGCCACCTGAAAGCGGGACTCCACCGTGTTCGCTCGTTGGCTCCCAGGATCAGCGGACCCCGACGCAATACGAACAACCACCGCGTCATCGCGCTCGACCAACACGACGCCGGAGAAGTCGCCGACCTCTACGAAGGGTCGCAGCAGTTCGGAAACTTGATCCTCGAGACCCTCAGCCTTCGACGGCCCGGCCAGCACGACTCCGAGAAACACTCCCAGAAGACACCAGGCCTCCAGGCGAATGTCTGCGCGCCGCATCACAGCTCGCTCCGCGAGCGCAACACGATCTGCCCGTTGTGAGTCGCCAAGAACAGCAGCGGACCCCCGCCACCGATCCGGGCCTCGAGACGTCGGGGGCTCTTTCCGACTCGCAGTGGCGCCCTGCTCAGAGTGGAGA
>JANQPS010000635.1 GCA_028285365.1 Thermoanaerobaculia bacterium
TTCGACGTCGAGATCGAAGTCACGAAACTGGTGCTTGATGCGTGCTTCGATCACTAGTGGACTGTAGCGGACGAAATGTGAGTGACTCTTCGGCTCATCGACGTCGAGGCCAAGGCGCGACACCGCAGGACGTGTGGGCCCTCTTGCAAGGTCGAGCAACCTCGAGATCGGCGTCGAAGACCGGCCAGACGCCTACTGTCCGTCCGTTGCAGTCCACTAGCTTTTCCGTTGTCTGGCGTTGAGCCAGAACGACGCCATGAGGGCAATCAACGAGATGCCGACGCTGACGGCCACCAACCGGGTTGCGAGCGCCTCGCCGCCGCGCATGTTGAGCAGGGTGTAGACCGCGACCGGGATGGTTCGAGTCTCGCCGGCGACGTTCCCAGCGAGGACGATGGTTGCGCCAAACTCGCCGAGTGCTCGAGCAAAAGAGAGCACCGCTCCGGCGGTAATGCCTGGCAGAGCCAGCGGCAGGGTAACCCGCAGAAAGGTGTCGAGCCGTCCTCGGCCGAGGCTCCTGGAAACCTGTTCGAGTCTCGGGTCGATGCCCAGGATGGCAAGCCGGATGGCCTCGACCAGCAGCGGGAATCCGACCACCGCCGCCGCTACGACGCATGCCGAGGTCGTGTAGCTGAGGTGTCCTCCGGTCAAGGAGTTCCACAGCGTTCCGAGCGGGCGACTGCGACCGAGCCCGTAGAGCAAGATGTAGCCGGTCACGACCGGCGGCAGAACGAGCGGCAGCATGACGAGGCCCTGCACCAGGGCGCGCAGGGGATGATGCCAGCGGGCGAGCAGCCAACCGAACAGAACGCCCGGAACGAGGCTGAACGCCACCGCGAGGGAAGCGACCCAGATCGATAACCTGACGACGTCGAGGGTCGTCTCCGTCACTTTTGGGCCTCGTACTGCGGGGTCTCGTGCTGCGGTCGGTTCATCTGCAGGAGAGCCGTCAGGATCCGGAAGGCATCGAGAAGCCCAGTGCCAGGAGCTGCTGGCGCGCTTCGTCGCTCGCGAGGTAGTCGAGGAACTGCTGGGCAGCCATCGGATCGAGAGACTGGGCCACGATCGCGGCCTGATAACGGATGGGAGGATGGGTGGAGGAGTCGATAGGGAAGAGTATCCGTACCCGTGCTGCCGAGGCATCCGTCCCGTAGACGAAGCCGGCGTGGGCTTCGCCGAGCTCGACGGCGCGCAAGACGGCGCGGACGTTGCTGAGGCCGACGAGATGCGGAGCGTACTCTTCTGTGAGGCCCACGCTTTCGAGAGCCTTCCGGGCGTACTCTCCCGCAGGGACTCCAGGGTCGGCAATGGCGATGGTGTCCCCTGGCTGGAGGTTGGCTAGCAGGGCATGAAGGTCCGGCGCCGACAGCCGGCTTTCCTGCTGGGCGACGACGAGGAGCTCGCCCTGCGCGATCACTACCGGTTGGCCCCGCGTCGCTCGGCCGGCCTGGAGCTCGCTGATCCAGTCAGTCGACGCCGAGATGAACACGTCCGCGGGAGCACCGTCTCGTATTTGGCGAGCAAGTGAGCTCGAGCTCCCGAAGCTCGAGTCGACGGTGGCGCCGGTGGCATCCGAGTAGGCCTCGGCGAGCGCGTTTGCTGCGTCGGTGAGACTGGAGGCGGGAAGAACAGCAAGTCTCGTGCTCGGCGGCTCGGGAGCTCCGCACGCGACCACGCTGCCGAGCAGCCAGGCGCCCAAGAGCAGTGGGACGACCCGGTAGCGTGATCGGCGCGAGACGTTGGTGAGCACGGACGGCAGCGCTGGGAGCTCAGTTGTCGATTCTCGGAGGGAACAGTCGTGGGGCTCAGTCCGCTGACAGGTTCTCGTCGAGGAAGGCGACGATCTTCTCCAGAGCGTGTCTCGAGGCGGTAGCCGTGATCGCTGGAGTGCCGCCGAGCGGAATGCTGGTTCCGGTGAGCGGGTGAATGACGCTTTGGCTCAGCGCGGTCGACAGTGCTGGTTGACCCACCGAATGTCCGGCCCCGGTGTAGCTGAGGTGCTCGAACGGATGCGAGTAGTCGTGTGCCTGAAGACGTGCGACCACGCGGTCGGCAGCTGCCTCGCCCGCCCACAAGGCATCACTGCCACCCGAGACCAGGAGTAGAGGCGCCTGAATCTTCTCGACCGGAATCTCGTGCGCTCCTTCCGCCAGCATGGCGTCGAGCATCACACGCCTGACGAAGCTTGAATCCGCGAAGTCTTCGGGTGATGCCTGGATCCTCATCGGGGGGACAGCCAGCGGCTTGCCGTCGAGCGTCCAGGCCGAGCTCATCGAGGCTTCAGGGCTGCAGCAGCCACCCATGACCACGTTCGACGGGACAATCGGCACGACCGCGGCGAACTGTTGGGGGAACGTCGCCGCGATGATGAGAGCTCCTTCACCACCACGCGAAGCTCCGATCAGCCCCAACCGTTTCACCCCGGTCTTCTTCTTGAGCCAGTTCGCTGCCTCGTCGAAGTACTCGAGCGGCTGCAGGGAGAGTTGGTCGGGGCGTCCTGGATAGTTGAAGTGGGCTACGGCAAACGTCGCAAAACCTCTTGACGCGTACCAGGCGGCGCGATCGGCCGACGCACCACCCCCTGATCCGGTGACGAGCAGGACGGCGCCTCGCATCTCCGACTGCGGGGGCGCCATGTAGATGCCTCGCAAGTCGCCATCCTCGACCTCGGACCTCGTGACGCTGTTCTTCTTGAGGAGAATCGTGTGTTGTGCGCTGACGACTTCGGGTGATCGTGCACCCGTCGTGGTGAAAGCCGACGCCTCGTAGGTGACCGTGATCGGCGACAGCTCGCTCGTAGTCGGGCTGTAGGGCCAGGTAGCGTCTCTGTCGGAGAGTTGGACGTCGTCCAGTTCGTCGGCGGCAAAGGGAAGCATGGACCAGATCAATCCGTCTGGGTGGATACCGGTGTAGGTACCGTTGATAGAAGCCGAGCTGGACACGTCGACCCGCCCGGTGCTGTCGGCGTAGTACTCGGCGCGTGATGACCAGGCTCTTCCGTCTTCATCCGTGAACGACGCCCCGATGACGACGACTCCGTTGGGGTTGCTTCCTTCGAGCACGATGGAGACGTCTGCCATGACCAGTCTCTGTGCCGGTGTGATGGTGAGTCTCAGATCGCTCGCCAGGGCTGCCGCCGGTGCGATCAGGGTTAGCAGGAGAGCGGCTCTCGATCGCCAGTCCCAGGCGCGAGCGGCTTTGGAGTCAGGGCGGGTCTCGTTGGAGTTGATACTGAACATCTGTCGTCCTCTGAGCGTGAGCGTGGGGCTGCGCGGAAGAGGATACGAGACTTCGGGCCGCACCGGACTTTCGCCCGCCGGCCATCACCCGCTACGCTGCGCGCCGAGAGCGCGCTTTCGGTGGTGGAGTCGGACGGTGGTGTGGGGCTATTCGCCTTCCAACGCGACCGCGGGGGACACGTTGGACACCCGGACGGCCGGCAGCAGACACGCCAGGAGAGCGCTTGCTGCCAGAACTGCCGTCGCGGCAACAAGGACCAGTGGCTCGACTCCGCTCATGGAGTCGAACGCTCGCGAAATTCCGGCACCCAGCATGCCTGCGCCGAGGAGGCCGGCGAACAACCCCGGGACAATCGTCAGCAGGGCGAAGCGACTCAACCAAGCCAGGATCTGGCCGCGCGTCGAACCCAGAGCCAGTCGGAGTCCGATCTCGCGGCGCTTGCGGACGACCCAGTGCGAGAAGGCTCCGTAGATTCCGGCAGCGGCGAGAACCCAGGCGACGAGTGCAAAGACCGACAGCAGGAGCGTGAAGAAGCGTTCGCGAGCCAGAGAGTCGTCGAGCCCTGCACTGAGATGGTCCCAGCGCATCAGCGGCTGTGCCGGGTCGATCGACAGGATCGTCTGACGCACACTCTCCTCGATCGATGTCTCCGGGAGGCTCGTGCGCAGCGCAACGGCAGAACCCATGAACGGAAGCTGCTCATATGCCAGGAAGAAGCTGGGCTGAGGCGGGAGGTGGAGCCCTTCGTCGAAGGTGTCGCCTACGACTCCCACCACCTCGGCGACCAGGCGCTCTTCGTAGAAGATCTCGAGCTGCTGACCAACCGGGTTCTCGCCGGGCCACGCGCGCTCGGCGAGCTCCCGGTTCACCAGGACCACTCTGGGATGGTTCAGATCGTCGGTCGCAAGGATGTCTCGACCGGAGAGCAGCGGGATCTTGAGGGTATTCAGGTAGCCCGGGCCGACAATGCGCATACCCGCCCGCGGAGCTCGAGGCTCATCGACCGCCGGGCCATCTGCGCCCCGGTACGCGCTCTCGATCCGGATGCCCAGTCCGGGCACCGGCGGAGTGGTCGTCAAGGCCGCCATCTCGACACCTGGGATGTTGCGGATCCGGTCGACGGCGGTGCGAAAGTACTCTTGGCGTTTTGGCCAGGGTCCGTAGCGCCCTCCGTCCAGCAGGATGTGTGCGCTGTAGGTCCCGGCGATCTCGAAGCCGGGATCCACGCGACTCAGGTCGCCCAGCGTGTGCCCGATGAAGCCCGCGGCCGCGAGCAGCGTCAGAGCCAGGGCGACCTCGGCGACGACCAGACCTCGTCGCAGTCTCTCCGCTGGTACGCTCTCACCGCTTCCGCGTCCGCGCGCTACCTCGATCTGCTGTCTCAGCGTAGTCCAAGCGGCGATTGCGCCGATGGTCGACACGGCCAGGAATGCGGCGATCGCCGACAGGACGAGGACCCTTGGCTCGAGCACGATCTGCTCGCTACGGGGAATCACGCCGGGGGCGAGTGCCTCGATGAGTCGTGTGATGGTGCCGGCGACGAGGAGGCTGGCGCCGGTCCCAGCCACGCAGAGGACGAGACACTCGGCCAGAACGAGCCTGAGGAGCTCACGATCGGCAGCTCCGAGCGCGCGTCGCACTGCCAACTCCTCTCGCTGCGCCACCATCCTCAGTGTCAGTAGGGCCGCGAGATTGATCAGGGCGATGAGGAACAAGAGCGCCACCGCCGCGAGTGAGACCTCGAGTGCGGCGCCGGCCTCGCCGACGAGCCAGTCCTTGACCGGGACCAGAGCCATTCCCCAGCCGTCGTTCGTCGCCGGGAACCGCTGAGCGAGGTCGGTGGTGATGGTGGTGATGGCTTCGGTGGCCTGCGTCGGGTTGGAGCCTGGTGAGACCCTCGCCAGGATGCTGAAGTCGCGCTCCTCGCGCGAGAAGGCTGAGCGCTCGTAGCCGTCGAACCTTCCGACCGGCATCCAGAGATCCGGGTCTTCAGTTGGCAAGACGGCGGCGGCCGATGCCACGACCCCTACCAGGGTCACGCTCCTGCCGTTGATGGGGACGACTCTGCCGACGATGTCGGGATCCCGGCCGAAGGCGTTCTGCCAGAGGCGTTCGCTGATCACTGCGACGTGACCCCAGCCCGGTACCTCGTCGTCGGCAGCCAGCAACCGTCCCGTCAGAGGCTCGGTGCCGAGAATCTGGAAG
>JANQPS010000650.1 GCA_028285365.1 Thermoanaerobaculia bacterium
GAGCAGGCTCGTAACGACGTCTACATGCACGTAGGGCCGCTCAGTCGCGGGCCGTACCAAGTAGCGGCCGGAGCTCGCGTGCGCGTGCCGGTTCCCGTATTCACTGTCGAGCGAGACCTCGCGGTGGTGCGGGCCAGCCAAGGCGAAGCAACTCGTGCAGAGTGCGGTCCGGCTCCTCGATTGGGTCCCCGCTACCTCGTCGTGTTGGGTGACGGTGGCGCGAGTTGCCGGGTCGACACCTAGGCTAGGCATCGACAGTCTCCCGGGGGCGACTGCGTCCGGAGCGCCGTGAGCTGGAAACTAGACGCGCACGGAGCCGCCGTAGAAGTACCAGCCCAAGCCGATGGTGAACAGCAGATCGCCCCACAGCGCGTGCTCCAGGCTGGCCATCAGCGTGGAGCCGGTCTCGTGGTACGTGTAGGCGAACATGAGTCCGCCGACGAGCGCCATCGTCGGCGCCAGCGGGTTGGCGAAGAACAGATGAGCGAGTCCAAAAGTGACTCCACTCGTGATGACAAAAGCCAGAGTCGTGCTCAGGACGCTTCGATAGCGATGTTCCAACAGGGCGCGAAAGATGACCTCCTGCGGATACACCGATAGCAGTGGATAGAGCAGGAGGACTGCGATCCACAGGCTCGGGTTTTCGCGCGGCAGCCTGAAGAGCAGGTCGGGGCGCAACCAGGCGGTCAGCAGCGAGACGGCGGTACCACCAACGAGGAACAGGAGCAGGCAGCGGCGAAGGGATCGGCCTCGGTTGCGCGAGCCCATGCCGAAGCGCCGGCGATCGAAAGTCGGGTCCCTGAGGAGCACCATGGTTCCCGCGGCTGCTGCGATGAGCAGAACCGGGATGATCAGGCGACTGAACTCTCTGCGCACGAAGAAGAGCCCGATGGGCAGCGCAAAGAAGAGGATCGCGAGCTCGGCGCCGAGACGTAGCCGATGCGCCTTTGTGGAAGTGTCGGACTGCAAAGCTAGACTTTGACCATGAGAAGCATCGTTTCGGTGTCGCTAGCGGCTTCGTACTCGGGGTCGTACCTGGTGCTGGGTTTGGCAATGCTTGCGGCCGTCCCGGTCTCCGTCTCGGCGCAAGACCACTGGCCGCGTCTACGCGGTGCCGATGCTACTGGTGTCGTTGCCGACGACCCACGCCTGCCGGACACCTGGGACCAAGAGACCAACGTGCGTTGGGCCGCCGACATCCCTGGCTGGGGGTGGTCCAGCCCGGTGGTGTGGGGCCAGCGGGTCTTCGTCACGGCCGTGCACGCCGATTCCGATTACGAGGGGCCGAAGGCAGGCATGTACCTGGGGCGCGGCCGCCAGGAGCCGCCTGGCGGGGTTCACTACTGGAAGGTCTATTGCCTCGATCTCGAGACCGGCGAGCTTCTTTGGGAGCGCCAGGCGCATCGAGGCGTGCCGACCTTCCCGCGTCATCCAAAGAGCACCTACGCGTCCGAGACGCCAACGACCGACGGCGAGCGCCTCTACGTGCTGTTTGGTGATCTCGGGCTCTACGCGTACGACTTCGACGGTAATCAGCTCTGGTCGGTCGGCATCGAGACCCGTGAGACCAAGTGGGGCTACGGCGCGGCCGCTTCGCCCATCACTCACGACGGTCAGGTTTTCCTCGTCTACGACAACGAAGAGACCTCGTACATCGCAGCCTTCGACGGCGAGACCGGCGCGCAGCGCTGGCGAGTCGAGCGCGACGAGCCGAGCACGTGGGCCACGCCGTTTCTGTGGCAGAACGAACAATGCAACGAGATCGTCGTGGCCGGCCGCAACCGCAACCGCTCCTACGGACTCGACGGCACCCTGCTGTGGAGCTTCGACGGGAAGATGTCGAGCCTGACGATTCCCTCGCCGTTTGCGAGCGACGGACTGCTCTACATCACCTCGGGCTACTTTGCCGACAATCCGCGTCCAGTCTTCGCCGTAAGGCCCGGAGCCAGCGGCGACATCACCCTGGCAGATGGCGAGAGAAGCAACGAGTTCATCCGCTGGTACCAGCCGACCTCGGGCCCCTACAACCCGTCGCCCATCGTCTATCGTGGGATTTACTACACACTGCTCGATCGTGGATTCCTGACCGCGCACGACGCACAGAGCGGCGAGGAGATCTTCGGGCGCCGTCGCTTCAGTGGCGGTCCGACCTTTACGGCGTCACCGTGGGCGTACAACGGCAAGGTGTTTTTTCCCAGCGAAGACGGGGAGACGTATGTCGTCGCCGCGGACCGCGAGTCGGCTGAGCTCCACACCAACGATCTCGACGAGCTCACCCTGGCCACGCCGTCGATCGCTCAGGGCAACCTCCTCATTCGCACGGCGTCGCGCGTCTACTGCATCTCCGCACGCGACTGAATCACGAAGCGTCTCGATCACGCGAGGCTGAACAGGTGAATCGGCAACCTCGCTTCGACTCGAGTTGGCGATAGTGGCCTTCGAGATGCTCGAAATCTCAGACCTCGTGGTCGACTTCGACCTGTCGACGTTGGAGCGTCGACCGGTCGTGCGAGATCATGTCGTCGAGCGGCTCCGTCGCAATGGCCAGGTAGCAGCCGCCAGGATCGTAGCGCGCATGCCGGCAGGCGACGGCGGCGTCCTCGATCCGCTCGAAGTGGACCGTCTGCTGGTCCGGGTGCACTGCGAGATGCAGCGTCTCTCGGAGGAATTTCAGCACGGTCAACGGATGGCGGAGCTCTTGCGACCTTTGGTCCCTGTCCTGCGCGAACGTCGCAACCCGGTCACGATCGCCGATGTCGGCTGTGGAACCGGCTACGTGATTCGGTGGCTTGCCGCCCACAGGGCCCTGGGGGAGGGCGTCAGGCTGATTGGCTTCGACTTCAATGCAGCGCTGATCGATGAAGCGAGGCGTCTCGCCGATATCGAGGGCCTCGACTGTCATTTCGTCCGTGGCAATGCCTTCGATCACGAGCTGGAAGCGGACTTCTATGTGTCGACGGGTGTGCTCCATCACTTGCGCGGTCCATCGCTCTCCCAGTTCTTTGCAGCACACGCCGTGCCGGCAACCTCGGGTTTTGCCCATGTGGACTTCCAGCCGAGCTTCTTGGCACCTTTCGGGTCCTGGCTCTTTCACGTCGTGCGGATGCGCGAGCCGCTGGCGCGCCACGACGGTGTGGCGTCGACACATCGTGTCCATGACGGCGAGACGTTGCTCCGTGTCTCTGGCGAAGCTTCGGGATTTGGTCGCTGTCTCTACGGTGCGAGGCTCGCGAAGCTACCGATCAAGCGGGTCTTTCACACTCTGCTCGGGGTGAGACGTGAGCTGCAGAGTGACGTCGAGAGGGCACTTGGCTCGAGGCGCACGCGACTGGGTCGTTGGCAGTGAGCGTCGATGCGACGGACTTCGCGTGGGTACTTTCGCTCTACGGCCTGCTTTGCCTCGACGTAGGCTTCTCAGGGATCAGGTCCGCCAACGGTACGCGAGCCGAGATCTTCAAACAGCGGTACTACGTGAGGTCCGTTCTACGGGCACTTGCCTACGCGCAGGGAGCGGCGCTCGTGCTGGCGGTGGTCGGTGCGCTGATCGTCGGCGTTGCCGGAGTCGGTGTCGTTTCTGAGTGCGCGCGGGCGACTCGCCATCTGTGGGTCATCTGCCTTCCGTACACGATCGTCATCGTCGGGACGTTGCTCCTGCGAGCGATTCCCAGTGTGGACTGTAG
>JANQPS010000652.1 GCA_028285365.1 Thermoanaerobaculia bacterium
CGAACATCAGCTCGGCCGCGAAGAGGTGTCGTCGCCGCTTCCAGAGATCGCTCCCGAGCTCCCGAAGGGGCGCGCGCCCTGGTCGCCAGATCGCGACTGCCAGCAGACCGAGAACGACGAGCCAGGCGCCGCCCGACTCGACTCTCGAGAGCTGGAGCGCTGAGCCGAGATACAAACCAAGCCCGACGAGGAGTAGGCCGAGAGCCTTGGAAGCACCGTGTCCGCGGGACGGCAGCGAGCGCAGATCCGGCTCGCACGCAACCAGCGCGAGCCACCCGAGAGCCTGCACCACGAGATACCAACCGAGGGCTTCGTGCATCGGCGGTCAGTCTACGGCAACCCTTCGGGTTGCTTAGTAGTTTGCCGAAGGCAAACTACCGGAAGGCTGCCAGCGAACTCGTCGATCGGGCCATTGGCATTCCGTGGTGGCGACGAGGTGGGACGACGGCCTGGCGCGAACGTCCGCTGTCATCCCGACGGAGTGCCGGTCGGCATCTTGGATCGCAGCGTAGTGTCTGCCCGGCACGAAGGAGGGACCTCGACCCACTGGTCTCGGACGCCGTCGCTTGACCGTCGCTGCCACCCGCGGCGCTTGCTGATGTTGGTCGACCAAGGCGCCGATCAGGCCGTTTCGCAGTTCGGATCGCGTGTCGATGGTGGTGCCGGCAAGGACGACGTGCGGCGTACCTTGGAATCCGGCGGACCGAGGTCTCCTTCTACATACCTTCGTCGCGCGCCATTCTCGTCAGAGACACCGATCGCCCGGCCCTTGGCGTGATGCCGAGGACCGGACGTGTCGGTGCAAGATCCCGCTGACTCAGCGGAGGTCTGCGATGGTCTCTTCGAGCTGTTTGTTGTGACGGACGTTGTGGGCTCCGATGAGTCCGAGCCAGCCCGGGCCAGTAAGCTCCGCACCGAACGGAGCGGGTGCCGAGATGGCGTGGAGTGGTGCGTCCGTGTCGAGGGTGTACTGAATGCTGGCGGCTCTGAGCTGCATGAGCATGGCCTGAGCCTCGCTGCGCGACATCTCGCCTTGTGGCGAGATGGGTTCCGGGGCCTGGAACTTCTGGCTGCGGTCGCCGGCGAGCGCGACGAGTTGCTCGAGTGCCAGAGGTCGCCTCGTGGCGTCACTGGTCGACTCGACGCTAGCCAGCAAGGCGTCGATGCGCTTCTTGAGCGTCACCTCGGCGAGGATCAGATGCTCGACGATCTCGCCGACAGACCAGCGGTCGGGGCCTGGGCGACGAAGCCACTCGTCCTCCTTGACGGTGGCGATGAGCTCGAGAGTCCGAGCCTGTGAGGCGGTGAGGAGCTGAACGATGGCGACCCGTTCCTCGAGCGCGAGTCCGAGGGTCCCCGAATCAGCGGCGAGAGTGGGAAGAGGGGTGATTGTTGCCAGCGTGAAGACGAGCGTCAGGGTCGCGAGTGCGAGAATCCGGTGGGAGAGACGAGAGCGACGAGTCATCTGGAGACCTCCGTGAGTCGTTGAGGGGACGAGCGCGGCTCGTGGTGCCTGCTCTTCACGAGTGGGCGGTCCTGCGGGATACGGACACGAGAGAATTCGACCCAATGAAGGTCCCGGCGTATCTCTAGAGGCGGTTCGTTCGTAGGTAGCCCAGAAGCCCGTGCGTCACGACGGGTGCATCTCCAAGGAGGGCTTTGATGACCGTCGATATCGATCCCCAGACTTCAACCACAGCGGCGACTGCCCGTCAGCCAGCAGCCCACCGGTCGCGGTACAGCGACCCCGACAGTCCGCAGTCCCGCTTCCTCGAACAGGTCGGCGATCTGAGAAAGGCGTTACATCGCTACTGCACGAGGATGACGGGATCGCCGCTCGACGGCGAAGACATCGTCCAGGACACGCTGGCCACGGCGTTCTTCAGGCTCGATCTCATCGATTCGGATCGCCCGCTGCGCCCGCTTCTCTTTCGCATCGCCCACAATCGCTGTATCGATTGGCTTCGGCGACGTCGATTCGAGCGCCCGGAAAGCCATCTGGGTGCGGGCGACGATCAGACGATGGATCGCTACGAACGCAGTCCCGACGGCTCGCCGGGGCTCGAAGACCAGATCGTTCAGTCCGAAGGTGCGGCCGCTGCCCTGCACCGGCTGGCCGTCGATCTCCCTCCCAGGGAACGTTCGTGCGTCGTCCTCAAAGACGTGCTCGACTACACCCTGGTGGAGATTGCCGAGATCGCCGGGTGCAGCGAAGGTGCGGTCAAGTCGGCACTCCATCGGGGGCGAGAGAAGCTGGCCAAATCGGGACTCGACACGGCTCCCGTGGCGCATCGGCCAGCTGACGAAGAGACCCGCGCGGTTCTCGAACGCTACGTCGACTGTTTCAACAGGCGGGACTGGGGTCAGCTCACCGAGCTCCTCGCTGACGACGTGCGGCTCGATGTGGTGGGCATCCTCGAAGACGGCACTCGAGAGGTCATTCTCGATCGCTACACGGGCAACTACTCCGCTCTCGAAGGTCAGTGGCGCTTCGAGCTCGGCGAGCTGGGTGGTGAGAGTGTGCTGCTGCTTCTGCGTCGGGACGACGGACCAGAGGCTCGCGACGAGCGGGTGGCGTGGGCCGTTCGTCTGCGCGTCGAAGACGGGCGTGTGTGGCAGGTGCGCGACTACGTCTTTGCAGAAGAGGAGATCGGCGCCGCCTTGATGGGGGTCTGAGATGCACTGACTGGTAGCGTGCAGACGCTCCCTTGCTACGATCCGCGCTGCCAATGGCCACCCAAGGACAGCAGTCTGGACAAAAGGTCGAGACACGCGAAAAGCGCGACATCGGAGCAGTCCGAGTCGGCGTGATGCTCGCGCTGTTCCTCGTCTCGTTTCAATCGATGGCCCAGCCTCGCAAAGTCCTCTTCGACACCGACAGCGCCTTTTTTCTGGATGACGGAGCGGCGCTCGTGATGCTGCTGCATCGACCGGATCTCGTCGAGCTCGTCGGAGTGACGGTGGTCTCCGGAAATCTGTGGGCTCGTCAGGGTGCCGAGCACATGCTCAACCTCCTGGAGCTGACCGGCAACGAAGAGATTCCTCTGCACATCGGGGCCCAGCGCCCGTTGGCGAATACGCCGGAGCGAGCGAAGGTACAGCGCGAGCTCCTGGGTGGTCTCACCTATCTCGGCGCGTTCAGCGAGCCGGAGCCGTCCTCCGACGCGGACCTCGAGCCGCCGGCGGGTGGCTCCTTCGCAACGTTGCGACCGCGGTCTCAGGACGCGGTGTCGTTCATCATCGAGACCCTTGACCGGTACCCCAACGAGGTGACGATCCTGGCCCTCGGGCCAATGACCAACGTGTCGATGGCGCTCAACTTGAGACCTGATCTCGCGGGCAAGATCGAGAGTCTGGTCTTCATGGGAGGAGCGCTGCGAGTTCCGGGCAACACTTCGCCCTACGCCGAGTTCAACTTCTGGTTCGATCCCGAAGCAGCGCAGCACGTGTTGCGCTCAGCGATACCCGAGAAGGTCATGTTCGGGCTCGACATCACGAATCGAGCACCTTTTACCAAGCCACAGTTCGACGCCATCGTGGCGGCCGAAACGCCGATTGCCGAGATCCTTCTCGAAGACGATCGTCGAACCGACTGGGGGTTCAGCGCCAATCCCGAGATCAGCACCTACATCTGGGATTGCCTTGCCGCAGGCTTCCTGCTCGATCCGGAGTTCGTGACTCGCGAAGAGACGGTTCGAGTCGACGTCGACACGACTTTTGGCCCGTCCTACGGCGCAACCTACGAGCCGGCTGGCGAAAGTCACAGCGACATCTTGCCGACGCGGGTCACTCTCGATCTCGACTACGAGCGATTCATGTCTCTCTACAGCGACCTGCTCATGCGACCCGTCGGCGGGGCGCAGTAGCTCGCTAGCGTCCCTTCCAGTTCGGCGCGCGCTTCTCGGCAAAAGCCTTGGGGCCTTCGATGAAGTCTTCGCTGGTCCGAAGCGCTTCGACGCTGTCGTAGTGACGGGTCATGGACTCCTCGAGCGATGGCATGTCGAGACTCTGGTAGACCACGTCTTTCGACGCGCGGATCGAGAGCGGCGCGCACTCGCAGGTCATCTGCGCCCAGCGGCGTGCTTCGTCGAGCGCCTCACCGGCAGGAACGACGGCGTTGACGAAGCCGAGCTCGTAGCCCTCCTGGGCGGAGACGTGGCGACCGGTCAGGATCATGCCGAGTGCTCGCTTGGAGCCGATCTGTCGAGGGAGGCGCTGGAGACCACCGGCCAGTGCAGCGAGCCCGACCTTGGGCTCTGGCAACGCAAACTTGGCGTCCTCGGACGCGATGATGATGTCGCAGGCCAGGGCGATCTCGAAACCGCCGCCCATGGCGACGCCGTTGACCGCAGCGATCACTGGCTTCGTCAGGTCGAAGCGATAGGTCAGGCCACCGAAGCCCTTGGGCATGGGGACGCGCTCGCCACCTTCGGCCTGATAGCGCAGGTCGTTGCCGGCTGAGAAGCCGCGACCTTCGCCGGTAATGATCGCGACCCACATGTCGTCGTCCGACGCGTAGTCGTCGAACACGTCGCCGAGCTCGGCGTTGGCTGGAGGATGCAGCGCGTTCAGTCGCTCTGGACGGTTGATCGTCACGGTCATGATGTGGTCGGACTTGTCGACGTTGCAGAACTCACCCATGAGTGTGGTCTCCTCAGAAGACGTGCTTGGCGGCTGGTCGAGACGGCAGCCAGCGGATTTGGTGCATCGGGGTCGCTGATGTTACT
>JANQPS010000659.1 GCA_028285365.1 Thermoanaerobaculia bacterium
CCTCCAACTGGGCAACCTTTCCCAGTCCTGCCCCCGCCGCGGCCTGACCATCGATCCTCCAGGCCCGCTCGAAGTGAGCTCGAGCCAGGTCGAGATCGCCGTCGTCGAGGAGCAGATTGCCGAGCCAGACATGAGCCGCCGAGGACGCGGGATCCCTGGCAATCGCCTCTTCGAGAGCGCGCCGTGCGGGTTCACTCTCGGACCTCGCGAGATAGGCCAAGCCCGCAAGGTGCGGCCAACGAGCCTCATTCGAATCGAGCTCTCCGGCCCTCTCGTATGACCGCACGGCGCGTCCCGTCAGGTCGTGGGCATGCAGAAAGGCTCCCAACGAGCCATGAGCTTCCGCAAGCTCTCGAGGCCGCGTCTGCCCGGCAGCCGACTGTTCTTCCAGCTGATGGACGACGGCCTCCGCCCGCTCGAGACTGGCGCGGATCGGCGGCGCCAGCCTTTGGAGGTCCTCGTTGGGCGACGACTGGGATGCAGCGGCAGCAGGCGTCGAGGCGAGCGCCGTTGTGATCACAGCGCCAGCGAGGACGGCCATGAGAGCCCTTCGCACTCGGCCCCCGGACCCGGGCATCCGGAGCAACCACCTCGCGACTCGCCCCTCTGGCTCCGTGCATCTCGGAGCCGTTGCTACCCTGAGTCGATGCTGCTCGAAGCGAGGCTGCTCGAAGCGAAGCCGTGCGACTCTGCGAGTCACCGCAGACCCTCACCACAACGACACAACACCGTAGCCCCCGGTCGAAGACGCCACGACGGGACGGTGCGCCGCTCGCGAGCGCTCCTGCTGACCACGCTACTCCTGGTCGGCTCGCTGACTACGTCGAGTCTGGCGTTCTCTGCCGAGTCGACAAACGGTAGTGGCGCGTCGCTCATCGATGAGACGTTAGCGCTCGGAGTCGACTTCCAGCATCGCAACGGGATGAACGGCCGCTTCCTCATGGTCGAAAACGTAGGAGCGGGGGTCGCACTGCTCGACGTGGACGACGACGGAGACCTCGACATCTACGCCGTCCAGGGTGGCGAGCTCGACAAGGTCGACGGCTCCGATCCGACGCTCGATGAGCTCTGGCTCGGCGAGCCGGGAGCGCAGGGCGGCTGGAGTTTCGTCGACGCCACGACAACCTCGGGAGTCGAGGCCACTGGCTACGGCATGGGAATCGTCACGGGAGACTTCGACGGCAACGGGAGCGAGGACGCCTTCGTCCTCAACTACGGTCCCAACCAGCTCTGGCTCAATCGCGGAGACGGTCGATTCAGCCAGGCTTCGCTAGGGCCGGAGATTGCTGGTGCCCAGTGGAGCGTCAGCGGCGCGGCAGCGGATTTCGATGGCGACGGTGACCTCGACATCTACGTGGCCAACTACCTCGACTATCAGCTGGACGACAATCGCGTCTGCCGCTCGGCGAGTGGCAGCCGCGACTACTGCGCCCCCAACGCGTATCGCCCAGTCGCCGACCAGCTCCTGCGCAACCGCGGCGACGGTACCTTCGAGGACGTCTCGAGCCCCTCGGGAATCGCCGGCGCGGCCGGTCCTGCGCTGGGAGTCCTGGCAGCGGACCTCGACGCAGACGGTGCTCTCGACTTCTACGTCGCCAACGACGGTGCGGCCAACTTCTGGTGGCGACAGCAGCGCGGCACCTTCGAGGAGGCTGCTCTGGGAGCCGGGCTGGCGCTCAACTCCGACGGCGCCGCCGAGGCCAGCATGGGAATCATCGGAGCCGACCTCGACGGAGACGGAGTCCAGGATCTGGTAGTGACCCATCTCGCTGGCGAGACCCACACGCTGTACCGCCAGACCGAGCCTGGGCTCTTCGACGACGTGACCGTGCTCGCAGGTCTCGCACGACCGAGTCGCCGTGCGACTGGCTTTGGCATCGTCGCGCTCGATGTGAACGGCGATCGTCGCCTCGATCTCTACGTCGCCAACGGCGCCGTGCGCACTCTCGAGGACCTCGAGCAAAAGGGTGATCCCTACCCTCTCCATCAGCCCAACCAGATGTTTCGCAACACCAGACCGAAGCGCCCCGGACTCCCGGGCCGATTCGAGGAGCTCTCGCCGAGCGACCACCCTGTCCTCGCCGCATCCGAGGTCTCTCGCGGCGTCGCAGGAGGCGATCTCGACAACGACGGCGACACCGACCTCGTCGTCTCCAACAACAACGGCCGGCTGCGGATTCTGCTCAGCCAGCTCGACCCATCGGAGTGGACCGGTTTCGCCGTGCGCAGCCCCGACGCGCCGGGTCGAGCGCACGGCGCACGCGTCGCGATCACTCTGACCAACGGTGAGCGCCTCGTCCGCTTCGCGCGCTCATCGGAGGGTTACGCGTCCGCTCACGACCGCCGGATCCCCGTTTCGCTCCCAGCCGGTGTCAGGGTCCGCTTCGTCGATGTCGAGTGGATCGGTGGCGGCAGGGAACGCTTCGAGGGACCGTTCGACCTCAACCGCTACGTGACGCTCGAGCCAACGAGCTCTCAGTCGTCGCCAGCCGGCGATCGAGCTCAGGGAAAGGCGCGCCGATGACGACACCGTCTCATTCTGGTTACCGCGGCGATCCACGCAACTCGACACGCCGGCTGCGCCTCGTCGCCACGCTTGTCGTCACCGTCTGCCTCTGTGGTCTCGGTGCCAGCTCGGCTCACTCGCACAAGCAGGAGACAGTCGAGGTGCCGTTCCAGCTCGAGCAACACCAGGTCATGGTCGACGCGACGCTCAACGGCCGGGGACCATACCGCCTCCATCTCGACACCTTCGTCTCACCGTCCGCCGTCGACCTCACGGTTGCTGAAGGTCTGGGTTTGGAAACAGGGCCGACCGCTGGCAACGTCGCCGGCCTCGGCACCCGAAACATTCCCTACCGTCGCACCTCGATCGATCGAGTCTCACTCGGTGAGCTCGGCGTCAGCAACGTCGCCACGATCGTCTGGGACAGTAGTCACCTCGAGATCGGCGGCAGACCGCTTCAGGGAACACTCGGAGCGAGCTATTTCGAGAAGGTGTGGATCCAGATCGACTATCCAGGGAGAACGTTGCGACTCGCCGCCAACGACGATCGCACGAGCCCGCCCTCAGGCTGCCCGGAGAACAGTCAGCGTGTGCGCGCCGACTTCTCCACGGGAGCCCCGCGACTGCACGACGTGCGCGTCGAAGGGCAGAGCGTGACCGCCTACCTCGACACCGGCGCAAGTGGCGGTCTGCACCTCCCCCTCAGAATCGCTCGAGAGCTGGGCTTCTCCAAGCGTCTCGAGAACGCCGAGATCCGCAAGGCACGAGGCGCCCGCGGCGAGTTCAAAGTCCGCAAGACGAGCGCTCGATCAGTATCGATCGACGGCGCCCACGCCACCGAGGTCGTGACCCTGATCTCGGAGCAAGCGCGCAACGTGCTCATCGGCAATCGCTTCCTCGAGCACTTCGTCTTGACTGTCGACTGGCAAGGTGGCCTGCTGTGTCTTGGCAGCACGTCAGCTCCCACCCTTGGCTGAGGACCAACTCCCCTCGGCAGCACAGAGCCCGTTAGCCACAACGAGTGGGCAAACGAACGCAGTCGCCAGGTGGCGCAATTCTCTGAGACCAGTGCATCTGACGAGGCCGGCTACAACCCGGCGAGAGTGCCGCGCACCCACAGCAGGTGGATGCTGCCGAGTGCAGCTGCGTTCCAAAAGAGGAACGTCACGACGATCAGCCATTGCGGATAGGGCCGCTCGCGATACACACATGCGGCGTCGACCGCGAACGCCAAGGCGGCACACAGCAAGAACCCAGCAATCCAGGGGTCGCGGTACGACGTCCAGATCAAGGTGCTCTCGACGACGAGCAGGCCACACGCGAGCCACTTGCTCGGCAAGACGCCAATCGCCACCGCGGTGCTGCGTCTTCCAGCCTCACGGTCAGGCTCGATGTCCATGATCTGACCAAACAGGTGAGAGTGCATGGCAAAAAGTGCCGAGAACACGAGGGTCGCCAGCGGAAGCCCTGGCGCTTCGTTGATCCAGCAGCTGAACACGAAGACCAGCAGATAACCCGCCTGCATCAGGACGTCGAGACCGGGAACCGACTTGAGGCCCCGCCCGTTAGGTGTCGGTAAGGGTCCGTTGTAGAGAACATTCACGGCTACGGCGAGCGCCAACCAGACGAGCATGCGCGCCCCGCCGAACCAGACCAGGGGACCGATCGCGACCAACTGGATGCCCGCAATCCAACTCGGCAACGACGCGAGTCGAACCGAGTCTCCGGCAGAGCCGAAAAGCAGCCCACCCTTGCGCGGGTTGATTCGATCCGTCTCTGCGTCGCCGAGATCGTTCCACGCGTAGAGCAAGTGCCCCATGGGAAACGTCACGTAGGCCAGACCGATCCAGAAGCTGGGCTCGACGAAGTAGTTCTTGCCGGCCAGCGGCAGTCCATAGAACCAGATGTGCGTGATCCAGAACCCGGGCCGCGAGGCCACGAGCTGAAACCGGATCGCTGCAAGGATCGACCCTTTGGCTGCCTTCTCGTCCTGCATCGCGCGACTCTATGAAGCCAGCACGTGAGATGTCATTGGTCCCAGATCTTCGGGTCGTGTCCCAACAGCGGCCAGACTAGTCCTCGTTCGGGACCCGAGGTGCCTTGCGGCTTTACCCGACCGGAACGGTCGCGACAGAAGAGAACTCGTCGGTCGGAGATTCGAGAGGAGTCGGTTTGCGTCGAGTTTTGCCATCCCCAACGGCCGTCACTGCCCTGAGCATTGCGTTCTCGGCGTCGTGCCTTGTCGTCTCCAGTGCTTTCGCCGTCGACTTTGTGGTCACCAAGACCACCGACTCCAACGACTCGTCCTGTGACGCCGACTGCTCACTCCGTGAGGCGATCGTTGCTGCCAACGGCAAGCCCGGCCAGGACCGTGTCGTGCTTCAAGAAGGTATCTACGTTCTCACGATCGCGGGAACCGACGACAGCGCCGCAGCCGGCGATCTGGACATCACGGACGACACCATCCTCGAAGGCGCTGGCCCGCTGCTGACCA